>SBHD01000268.1 GCA_006226345.1 Bacteroidota bacterium
AGTGCCGTATCAGGACATTAGTTCTTCGTCAGCGTTATTGATCTTCGCCGAGTATTGTACACCCGGACGTGTATTCACCTCTTCCAGCACCTTGTAAGCAATTGCGCCGACTTCTTTGCTCGCCTTGTTTACAGCACTTTCCGGGTTATTCAGGTTACCAAACACAATAGCACCGGTCGGGCATGCTGTCTGACAGGCCGTCCGAACGTCATTATCCAGGATAGCCCGGTTCTCCCGCTTCGCGGTCAGCTTGCCTTCCTGGATACGCTGGATGCAGAAAGAGCATTTCTCGATTACACCACGGCTGCGCACCGTTACATCCGGGTTGAGGACCATGCGAACCAGGTTGTCCGCGTAGTAGGGCTTTTCTTCGCCTTCCACCCAGAATACCTGCTCTTCGTTTTTCGGCCAGAGGTCAGCAGTCGTGTAATCCAGCCAGTTGAAACGGCGCACTTTGTACGGACAGTTATTTGCACAGTACCGGGTACCGATACAACGGTTGTAGGCCATCTGGTTGATGCCTTCCATCGAGTGGTTGGTAGCATTAACCGGGCATACATTCTCGCAAGGTGCATTATCACAATGCTGGCACATCATGGGTTGATATACCACCTTGGGATTTTCAAAATCACCGTAGAAATACCGGTCAATACGCAACCAGGTCATTTCATGGTGCCGGCGTACTTCGTTCTTACCCACTACCGGGACGTTATTCTCACTGACACAGGCTACCTGGCAGGCGCCACAGCCCACGCAGGAGTTCAGGTCAATATACATACCCCATTTCAGACCGGCACCGAAGAAATCGGTTTGGTCCGGGTACAGTGTTTGTTCGTTCAGGTGCTTGGCCTCCTTATGGAACTCGGCCATTTCTTCAGCCAGCCCGGGCAATTCTTTCAGGTTGGCCTGGAAAATGATCGAACGATCCGTCAGCGCACCCTGGAAGCCTTTGTAACCAAGCGCCTTTTCGTCGACGTTGATCATCTCACCCTCTTCTTCACCCATAGCGGTTACCCCCATGGTGTGGTGGTATTGCACACAGGCGAACTCTTTATCCTCGCCTACTTTGTCGGACACCTGTGCATTAGGAGCGTAATATTGGATCAGACCACCTTCAACCGGTAGCCATGGGTTGACATTCACCCCGAATCCTACGCCACAGCCGCCGGAAGTGCGTCCGCCACCCAGAGCGATCGATACTGAGCCGGGAGCCTGCCCAAAGGTCCGGACAACCGTGCAGGTTAGTTTTTGGCCATTCACCTCAACGTCCACGTTGTCGCCATCATTGAGGCCTTTCCAGCCATTGATATTGTTTACGCCGTCCCATTCTACCGGAATGCTGAGGTAGTTCCCCCAAACCGTCCGCTGAAGCGGGTCCGGCATTTCCTGCAACCAGGGATTGTGGGCGTATTGACCGTTGCCGAGGTTGACCGTCTCATAGAACGAGATCTCCAGTTCACCGGAGCCCGGCTGGTTTACAGCCGAACCGTTGAGGGAGATACCCGAATTGAAGGAGACGGAAGCCGAAGCGGGCTCAGTCTCAAACACACCATCATGCAGGCTCATATCCCAGAAGGCATCTGGCGTACTGTATTTACTCTGGCGGTTGAACATATCAGCAGTCCACATCGCCTTAAGGTATTCATATACCGGTTGGTCGGCCTGACGGTTCAGGTTCGGGCTGTCTGCCCATTCCAGCAGGGAATGTTCGGCCTGACGGGTATCGAACAACGGAGCGATCGTCGGTTGAACCAGGCTGTAGTGGCCAGTTGCAGGCTCTGCATCGCCCCAGGATTCCAGCTGATGGTTGGCCGGTGCTGCATGTGAACACATCGCAGTCGTTTCATCCATAGTACCGGAAAAAGAGATCCGGGTATTCACATTGGCAAAGGCTTCGCCGAATTCAGCAGCATTCGGCAGTTCATACGCCGGATTAGCCCCCCAGACAATGGCAATGGCAACTTGTCCGGCTTTCATTTCACCAATCAGCCGGGCCATTTCCCGCTCATCGCCCTGACGCATATTGTTCACCACACCGTAGTCGATCGTGCTGTTGATATTGGACAGCATATCGTTGATGCGGTTAATAATCACCTGCTCCATAATATTGTTGGAGCCGCTGACAACCAGGGACTTGCCCTGATTATTCACCAATTCGGCCGCTACTTTTTTCAGTGCCGCCTTGGCTTTGTCATTCAGTGCAGGAGCGCTGATGCTGCTGCCGCCCAAGCGTGCAGCCACCTCATTATACAGGGCGCAAATGGCTGCTCCCTGTTCGCTGGGCTTGATCTGTATCCGGTTGTCCGCGTTGGAACCAGTCAGCGACATTTTACTTTCAATCTGGTAGTGTCGCGACATAGTCGCACCCTCAACAGACTTGATCTTTCGCTTGGCAGCATAACCACGGGCATATTCGACCGGGCTGATCCAGGTACCCAGGAAATCAGCGTCAAAGGAAACAACAACATCTGCCTGATCGAACTTATAGGTAGGAATGCCCCGAACACCAAAACACTGCTGGTTGGCCGCAAGCATGGCGGCACTGGATACCGGATCATACGTGACAACCTTGGAATTCGGATATTTTGCAGTGAACTCTCCCAATGCCTTTTTCGCCATCGGGCTGATCAGCGTATTGGAGATGATCCGGATATTACCACCCAGTTGAAGCTGACCTTTAACCTTGGCATCCAGGTCTTTCCAACTCAATTTTTTTACTTCACCATTTTCAATGGTGCCCGCATGCTGCAGCCGGCGGTTATCGTAGAGGCTCAAAACCATTGCCTGTGCCCGTGCACTTGTGCCACCGGCAGTGATACCGCTAAGGGTATTCCCCTCGATCTTGATCGGCCGACCTTCACGGGTCTTAACCAGAATGGAACAATAATCACCGCCATTGACAAAAGAGGAGGCAAAATAATTAGCCACGCCCGGAACAATATCGTCCGGCTTTGTCACATAGGGGATTGCCTTTTTAACCGGGATCTCACAAGATGCCGCCAATGTGGCAGCGCCCAGTCCAAAGCCCATCAATTTAAGAAAGTCACGGCGCGAAGCCGCCCACTTGCCGTCGGTTTCGGCAATGTTTTCCACGGAAAACTCCTGTTCAGCGGATTGAAGGAAAGATTCCTCGCGGTTCAGATCTTCCGTGTTTACCCAAATACCGTTATCGTGGTGCATATTATTATTGAGTATGGATTTTAATAATGTGGCCAATTGGTCTTAATGTGGTCAAGGTGTTGAATTAGTGCCGGCAGGATCAGGTTACTGACCTGTTTACCCGGTTCCCCGCATCAGATCAATAGTGGCATTTCTGGCATTCAAGGCCACCTATATCGGCAACCGTAACTTTCGTGCGCTTGCCGTCTTTCAGTTCCTGATGGTAACGTTCGTATTGTTTGTAGTAATCGTTATCCGCAAATTTCACTTCCGTTTCGCGGTGGCAGTTGATACACCAGCCCATACCGAGAGTGGAATATTGGTATACTTCTTCCATTTCTTCCACCAGGCCGTGGCACTTCTGACATTCGAGTTTGCCTACGGATACATGCTGAGCGTGGTTAAAGTATACGTGGTCGGGCAGGTTATGGATCCGGACCCATTCGATCGGTCCCTGGATCTTGCCATTGGAATCATTTTTAAGCGATTTTACAATGCCGTCCCATTCCACCTGAACAATACTGCGACCGGCATCATTCATTGCCGTCAGGCTGTTGGCAGACATATACTCCTGGCCGATCCATTTCTTATACAGATCTTCAATCTGTTTTTCCGTCCAGTTCTCATAGTCAGAAATATACTGCCCGGTAATTGGGTCAAAACCAATGGATGCATAGATCTTGGTGATCTCAGAAGTGCCGGTGATCGTACCTTTTTTGACTGCGGCATGGCAATTCATACAAGTATTGGTACCCGGGATCATGGAGTGCTTGGAGCGACGGGCAGCATCATGGCAATACTGGCAGTCGATCTTGTTTACACCGGCATGGATCTGGTGGCTGAATGCAATGGGCTGCTCTGGCTGGTAGTTTTGCTGGCGGCCCATGTTGGTCGCATTGTCAACCGTTTTATAGCCGAAGATCAAGGTCAGCGCAAACACCAGGAAGGCAATCGCGCCTTTGGTTGACAGCACTTGTGCGAGCGTCCGTGTTACCGGCGCTTCACCAGCCTGCACACGCGTAATGTTGGCCAGGTTGTCAATGATCCGCATCATCGCAAAGGCCAGCAGGGCCAGGATAAGGGCAAGGCCGGCGAACAGCCACATGTTATTGCTCCCTTTCGAGGCCGTATCGGCTCCAGCGCCGGCGCCGGTGTCTACAATCGGCTTGGCATTAGCAACATCGTTGATATACAGAATAATGCTCTCGATCTGATCATCCGTCAGACCAGGAAAGTTGTTCATAATAGTGGGCTTCCACTCATTCCAGAGTTCCGTTGCGCGTGGATGGCCTTCAGAAACCATGGTCTGAGAAGCCCGGATCCACTTGTACAGATCAGCGCGGGGGTAATCAGCCCAACGGTCTTCCAGGCCGGCCAGAGCAGGACCTGTAAGCCGGTCCTTCATGTTCTTATTGTGACAAGCGGCACAGTTGGCGGAAAACAGGCTTTTGCCTTCTTCAATGGTGGGTTGCGCCTGAATGGCGGCAGCGGCAAAAATCAGAAATGAAAATACCCAGCAGATGCGTTTCAGCAACATATTATACATGCTAGTTAATGGCAGTTTGTCAATTCAAACGTTGACTCAATCGGATGACCCAAATCAGTGGTCGAAAAGACCCAAGTCATGGATTTGTCAGCGCAAAAATACCAATGGTCTGATTTCCGCCAAACGAAGTGTTAAAACACCCCCTTATTTAGACGCATTCTAAACATGTTGTTTGAGAATACCGCGTTAACAAACCGTTAAAAATTTGCGTCGCAAAGGTAGACAAGGCCGGCAGCATTGCAAGAAATTGGTCAAATTTTTCCTGCCGAAAAAACTACTGCACCGGTGCGCACATTGGAATCGTCCCGTCTGATTTTTTGAACACCAGTGGCTTAATAGGAGCTTCTGCCAACTCCGACGCACCTTCTCTCAGCTGAAAAAACCGGTCGACCGGGACATGTTCAAAGGTCTGTGTCGTGCCACTTGCCGGCCAAAACACCTGAAGCATATCAATTTGCCTGGCGTTACCCAGACCGATTTCCCGGCGGAAAGGCGAGCAACCGAAACTTCCTCCTGAATTAACCTCGCGTACGACTTTACGCTGCTGTCCGTTTTCCTGGAATGTAAGAACGACTCTGACACCAATCGCTGCCTTGTTGGACTGCACGCCTTCCAGGTCCAGGCAGATCCAATGATTGGTATTTCGGGCCTGGTTCAGATAAAATGCGTTGGGATAGGCATCACCACGGTATGCTCCTCCCAGATCTATGTGAATATCCTGATCGCCATCATTATCAACATCGGCAAATGAAACACCATGCCCTTTTTGCAACTGGCCGAGCCGGGAAGAGATGGTTGCATCCCCAAAGCGCTGTCCCCCGAGATTGCGGAAAAGTTTGTTCGGAATCAGCGAACTATAGTTCGGGTTTCCCGTACCCAGGTAAAAATCGAGATATCCGTCATTGTCGATGTCACCGAAATTAGCCCCCATGGCAAAGGCTGTCTGGTTCAGCCCCAAAGACCGGGTAACATTGGTAAAAGTGCCGTCACCATTGTTGCGGTATATATATGCTCCGCCGGCCGCCTGTTGGTTCGCTGTCAGATATTGTTGGGCTGCATAAAAGGAAAGCGGCCGCTCGAAATCATAATTACATACGAAAATATCCAGCCAACCATCGTTGTTGTAATCCCAAAACCAGGTCGGGAACGCAGGAAAGATCTCTTTTTCAAACCCTGCAACAGCCGAAACGTTTTCAAAAGCAACCTGCTGGCCTTTTTGTCCTTTGTTCCGAAGCAAGGCCTTTACGCCGTTCATGGTTGTCAGGAACAGATCGGGCCAGCCGTCGTTGTCATAATCGCCGGAAGCTACACCTTTAAAATATCCATTAAAGTTTAACCCGGCTGCTGCTGCTGCGTCCGAAAAGGTCCCGTCCTGGTTGTTAATATAAAGTTCACAGGGATGCAAGGCTGAACTGTCCAGGGTTTCATTTCCGATAAACAGGTCCAGCCAGCCATCCTGGTTGAAGTCATTCCAGGTAGCTGTCTGTGTCGGATGAAATGAAAGCAGGCCGGCATCGATCGTCACGTCGGTAAAGGTTCCGTCACCATTGTTGCGCAACAGTGAGTTGGGCTGCTTCCCGAATTCGGACTGCCAGCCACCGCGCAGCACAAAAATATCCAGCCAGCCATCGTTGTTGTAATCCGTCTGTAACAGATTCAGACCACCGGTCAGTTGGGCAAGTCCCGATTGGCTGGAATAATCGGAAAAAGTGCCGTCAGCATTGTTGTGAAAAAAATGCATCGGGTCGTCCAGCCCCCAGCCGGACAGAACCAGGTCCAGGTAACCATCATTATCAAAATCATCAACGATACTGCCGCCAGCCCTGTTATTGACAGCAATGCCGAGGTCGGGCGCCAGATCAACAAAAGGAGCACAGAGCTTGTCATCGGTATCCAGACCAGGGATAAGCCAGTGTTTCGGCACAGCACGGGGGTATTCCCCCAATGTCATGTAGGCAATGTTGAGTAGCCAGCGCGCTTCCGGATTGTTCGGATCGGATTCCAGGAGTGCTTCCAGCGTTTGTACGGCTTTGCGCCCGGCGATCTGGTCTTGATGAATGCCGGATCCCTTGATCGGCATAATACAGGATTCGGCGGCATGGCCATTGATACAATTATTTCGTTCTGCCAGCCGCAGGTAGGCAATAGCCAGACTTTTCCGGATCTGGCTTAGGGCATCCGGCGCTCCCTGTACCTGGTTGGCCAGGGATTCATACAGGGCCACCGCCTGCTCCTCATCACCGTATTCCAGCAGAACACCAGCTTTGATAAAGGTAAAGTTGAGTTTGCGGGACGGATCCGTAGTTGTTGCCAGCAGGGAGTCGCAGAACTGTAACCTGGCCTCGGCACAAAAGCTGTTTTGAAACTGAAATATTTTTTTTCGGGTCTCCGCCAGGATGTCCAGCATCTTTTGATGAGAGTCCGGTTGAACGGGCGCCTTTTGTTCAGGCGAACCGGAGCATCCAGTACCTCCAAGCAGAAAAAAAAGCAACAGCAGTGCAGTTATTCCAGAAAGCAGCCGGCTGGTGGGCAAACCAAAAATGAAAACGGGCATAGCGAAAAGCAAGTTTGAAAAAGCCAACAATACAAAGGTCTGCTGAATTTCCATCCCGGCAAAAAACAAAATGCCTGAAACAGCATTGAACTGTTCCAGGCATTAATAATTCTTCTGATTCAGGCTCTACTTGTTTCCACCCAGAATATACGCTAGTCCTACCCCAATCACACTGCTGGTGACCTTGACATCAAACAGGTCTGCCTGATCCTTTGGCACCACATTGGCAAAGCCGTGATTGTAGGATACAAAGGCACGCAATGCCCCGAATTCATACCCCAGTTCCAAACCGGCTCCATAGTCGAGTGAACTGTAGTCATCCTCCAGATCACTGCCAAAATCGATGTTTTCCTCTTCTCCATCGGCTTTCGACTTTCCGGCAATACCCATACCTACAAAGGGGCCAACACCAACGAACACTCCGCCGGCACGGAATGTCAGTTGAACCGGCACCTGCAGATAGATCGGGTTGATACGCCCTTCAAATGCCGATTCTTCCACCTTAAAACCCTTGCCCGCCACTTCGACACCCACATCCAGGCCGAGGCTCCCACCCAGGCCGAACTCGGCATGTCCGCCTAACAGGAAGGTCGGGAGTACTTTGTTGTTGTCCACATCATCGCCCATCACATTCGCCAATGCGAGATCGGCTTTCATGATGAATTTGGGCTGAGCGAAGACACTAAATGGAACCAGCAGCAGCAATATTGCCGCACACGATTGAGTGAATAATCTTTTCATTTGGAAAAGTATTTAAAGAGTGAATGATTGATTTGGAGCGAAAACCACAATTTGCCGGGTGGTTGCGTTGGTAAATGTAATTATCAAAATGGCTAAGAAGCTGTTTGAGTTAACCATTTTGGTTTTGTTATGCTCCTTTTTAACCTGTTTTTCGTTCCCAAAATCCTTATTTAACTCAGGCTAAACTCCGGTTTTGGTGCCTCAATCAGATTAAAAATGATCTATAACAAACTCCAAAAGCCTAACTCAAACAGCCTCTTAGTGTTTTTAGTTAAAACACATGCCGTTCAGCATGGTAACTGGACCGCACTAACGGGCCGCTTTCCACATATTTCAGGCCTTTTTGCAAACCAACTTCCCGGTATTCGGCAAATGTATCGGGATGCACAAACTCGGCTACTGCAATATGCATTTTGGTCGGCTGCAGATACTGTCCGATGGTAAGGATATCGCAACCATGCTCAACCAGGTCATCCATGATCCGGAAGACTTCGTCCCTGGTTTCACCAAGCCCTACCATGATACCGCTTTTCGTCCGCTGGCCATATTCCTTAGTCCGGCGGATCTGTTCCAGGCTGCGTTCGTATTTAGCCTGGGGCCGCACTTTCCGGTAGAGGCTTTGCACCGTTTCCATATTATGGCTGACCACTTCCTGGCCGGCGGAGATCATCCGTTCCAGGGCTTCCCAGTTAGCTTTTACATCTGGAATAAGAGTTTCGATCGTCGTTTCCGGACTGCGTTCCTTGACGGCGCGGACGGTCTGGTACCAGATCTCGGCGCCTCGATCCTTGAGTTCATCCCGGTTGACGGAGGTGATCACGGCGTGCTTGACCTGCATGAGCCAGATCGCCTCGGCGACCCGCCGGGGCTCGTCTTCGTCATATTCATTAGGCCGGCCGGTCTTCACGGCGCAGAACGAACATGACCGCGTGCATACATTGCCCAGGATCATAAAGGTGGCCGTGCCGGCACCCCAACATTCTCCCATATTGGGGCAGCTTCCGCTCTGGCAGATAGTATGGAGTTTGAATTCGTCCACGATACTGCGCACGTTGCGATAGCTCTCGCCCATAGGCAGTTTTACCTTGAGCCATTCCGGACGTTTTGGACGGGATTCGGATGTGTTATTGGCAATAGGAAGTTCAAGCATAATAATTCAGGCCGGCAGGATAGCAATTGAGGGAATTGGTAAGAGAAATAAAAATCTCGTCAAAAAGTTCATCCGACCATGCCCGGTTCCTGCTATCGCCGTTTGCCGAGCTGCAAATTTACAAAGAAGTTGAGGAACACCTGCCGGTTTTCGTCTGTGACCAGGATGGGTACCTTGGTGGCATAAACATCCAGCATGGCACCAATCTCCAGGGCTTTTACAAACTCGTCGTAAGCGCCCCAGTCCAGGTGGAAGGCTATGGACGCGTTGCCACCCGGCCGGAAACCCAGTTCGCCAAAACCGCGCGTGAATGGGGAGGCGCCTTTGATCCGGCCATTTTCATCCAGAAAGAGACTGGCGTTCTCTTCGGAATATTTTTCATGGAAGATCCGGCAGTCGCCTGGACTGTCGGGGTCGGGGTAACAGATAGCCAGGTAATATGGTTTGAGTATTCCCAGCGATGGCCCGACGGAGTAACTGATCCCCACCGCTACGCCCTTGAACTTGGCTTTTTCGGAAAAGTACCGTTTGACCCCCCAGCTGCCGCGTGCCACAAAAAAGTTGTTCTGTTTACCGAAAATAAACGGGCGGAAAGATCTGCTCAGGATCGGATCGGCACTTTGCCGTTGTTCCTTCGGATGCTTTAACTCTCCCAGGCTCAGGTGAAAATAGGTGGTCTTGTAATAGGTACGCAAACGGCCAAACTCAATACCGGGGATAAACCCCCGGTTGGTACTTACCTTCATATTGAAGGTGGTTTCACGGTTGTAAATAATACCGACGTTCTGGTTGGCAGGCGCCAATCCCTGCGACCAGGCGGAAGCAGCCAGTACCGCTGCGAAAAAGAGTGTTAAAAAAAAGCGTACCATATACGTGGGATGAGTTTGCTTCAAAAATAGGCCTTTCCGGTGTATCAACAAGCGAATATGATGCCCAATGCATGGAATGGCCAAACTTTTTTTCTGAACACGGAATTTTACCGGAAGTTCAACCTTTTCTGGCATTGGCCGGAAATAAAACGCCGGCTGGCCAATTTACATTGCCCGGTTTGGTGCCCGTTTGGGGCCTTCCCCGGCATATGATTTAGTGCTGGTGCACCTCCTTCACCGCAAAACGTTTTTTCCCCTGGCCGGTTTCGACAATCAGGTGACCGTCATTTTCCACTTCGGTGATCCGGCCCTGAAAGGTGTTTCCGGCCTGATCGGTGAAGGTGCGTGTTTCACCCATCCCGGCCAGTTGGGTGGCATATTCCGCTTCCAGTGCCTGTATTGCTCCGTTTTTGAGCTGCAGATAGCGTTTTTCCAGCCTTTCATAGAGCAGGTCAGCGACCGTCTCCAGATTAATTTCGTGTCCGCAGGCCATTGCCAGCGACCCGGCCTGTGGCAGTTCGGGGGGGAAGGTGTTTTGGTTGACATTCAGTCCGATGCCGACAATTGCGGCCTGTATGTTGCTGTTGCTGAAGGTGTTTTGGATCAGGATACCCGCAACTTTCCGGCCGTCCAGCAGGATGTCGTTGGGCCATTTGATGCGGGTGCCGGACGGACTGCCGGAAAAAGCAGATACGGTGTCGTAAACAGCCAGGGCAACGGCCTTGCTGAGGAGGAATACCTTCGGCACGGGTAGCCAGAGCGGATACAGGATTACGCTTAACAGCAGGTTTTTCCCCGGCTGGCTTAACCACGGACTGCCATATTGTCCACGGCCGGCTGACTGGCTGTCAGCCCGGATCACCATTCCTTCTGCTGGCTTACTTTTTGCGAGTAATATTCGGGCATGGTCGTTGGTAGACGGGAGTTCGTCGAAATGCAGGTAAACTTTTCCAACGAAAAGTGTGTTTGCCATAGTGATTAATTCGTTATAAATCACAACCCCGGACAGACAGGCGTTGCCGGCACACAGAAAGTTGCGTACTTTTATGCCGGGTATCCGTTTTTGCTCGTATCCGCTATTTTGAAAAAAAACGGGCAAAACCGCCCAAATGTACATTTTAAAACATTAAATCTATTGAATCTGACAACAGTACAGCGGTCTAAAAACCGCGATCCCCGTGTCGAACAACTCAATCAAATGATCATTGAGGGTATTCGCGACAAGAAAGGGAAAAATATCGTCCAGTTGGACCTGCGGGATCTGGAGGATGCACCAACTGATTTCTTTATCATTTGCGAGGGAGACTCCAACACGCATGTGAAGGCAATTTCTGACAGTATTTACAAGAAAGTCAAGGAGGAACTGCACACGATGCCTTCCCACACGGAAGGATCCCAGAACGCCCGTTGGGTACTGATGGACTACTTCAACACGATCGTGCACGTTTTTTACCCGGAAACCCGGCAGTTTTACGAGATCGAGCATTTGTGGAGCGATGCGAACATGACGGAGTATGCTGATGTATGATCGTTTTCAAGCCGAATGCGAACCAGTGTGCCCGATTCCCTGTTTTACAATTTTCCGGATGCAGTACGTCTGAAGCCAGGTCCCGGAAGGCTGAATTATCCGGCATTCCATCTGTCTACCACGCCTCTGTACGGTACTGAAATTTAAACAAAGATTAAAAGCGGAAACGCATTTGGGTAGTAACTCCGAAGATACCCCCCACTCAATTTTTTATTTATGAGCAACGAAGAGCGTAAGCGTGAGGAAGACCAGCATGGTATGCGCCAACAACGCGACGACAATAATAACGGCGATAATAATAACATGCCCCGGTTCAGCTTTACCTGGATCTACGTGTTGATCGGCCTGGCCCTCGTTGGGCTTCAACTGTCCAAAATGTTTGTGGAACCCCCCACGCAATCCTGGGAGGACTTCGAACGGATGGTACGCGCCGGCGATATCGAACGCCTGGAGGTCGTCAATAAGGAAACGGCCCGCGCATTCATTAAAAAAGACAGCCTGTGCCAGTATTTTGAACTGTTCAGGATCGAAGACAAAAACAACGATTGCCAGCCGGATAAACCCGGCTGGGGCTTCAATGCCGAGCAGATGTACATAACCTTCAATATCGGAACGATGGAGGTACTGCTCGACAACCTGAAAACACTAAACCTGAGCCTGGAAGAAGAAGGCAAATCCAAGGTTGTACCTACCTACATTGATGAGACCAACTGGACGGGTACAATCGTGACCTATCTCATCCCCCTGCTCCTTTTGATGGCGCTATGGATCTTTATCCTGCGCCGTATGAGCGGCGGCGGCGGTGGTCCGGGTGCCCAGATCTTCAATATCGGCAAATCGAAGGCTACCCTGTTTGACAACAACTCCCGGGTGAATATCACGTTCGCGGATGTGGCAGGGCTGGATGAGGCGAAAGAAGAGGTTATGGAGATCGTGGACTTCCTGAAGAATCCGAAGAAATACACCTCTCTGGGTGGTAAGATTCCCAAAGGTGTACTGTTGGTCGGACCTCCCGGTACCGGTAAGACCTTGCTGGCTAAGGCAGTAGCCGGGGAGGCTGGGGTGCCTTTCTTCTCGATCTCCGGCTCCGATTTTGTGGAAATGTTTGTGGGTGTAGGTGCCTCCCGGGTGCGGGACTTGTTCCGCCAGGCCCGGGAAAAAGCGCCCTGCATCATCTTCATCGACGAGATCGATGCTATTGGCCGTGCCCGTGGCCGCGGAGCCATTCAGGGCGGTAACGACGAACGAGAGAATACCCTCAACCAGTTGCTGGTGGAAATGGACGGTTTTTCAACTGATAAAGGGGTGATCCTCCTGGCAGCTACCAACCGTCCGGATATCCTGGACCATGCCCTTATGCGCCCGGGCCGTTTTGACCGGCAGATCGGTATCGGCCGACCGGACCTTCAGGGACGTGCCCAGATCTTCCAAGTGCACCTGAAAAATATCAAGGTGTCACCCGATGTAACACCGGCAGCCCTGGCGGAGATGACGCCGGGATTTGTGGGCGCCGATATTGCCAACGTATGCAACGAAGCCGCCCTGATCGCAGCACGGCGCAACAAAAAGGCAGTTGACCTTGAGGACTTCAACTATGCCCTCGATAAAGTGATCGGCGGCCTGGAAAAGAAAAACAAGATCATCAGTCCGGAAGAAAAGCAGATCATTGCCTACCACGAGGCGGGTCATGCGATCTGTGGCTGGTTTCTGGAGCATGCACACCCGTTGGTTAAGGTGACGATCGTGCCGCGCGGACTGGCGGCATTGGGATATGCCCAGTATCTGCCGAAGGAGCAATATATCACCCGGAAGGAAAAACTGCTGGATGATATCTGTATGACACTGGGTGGCCGTGCTGCCGAGTCGGTAGTATTCAACAAGATCAGTACTGGTGCGCAGAGCGACCTGGACCATATCACACGTCTGTCGTACGATATGATCATCAATTATGGTATGAATGAAACGGTCGGTAATATCTCGTTCAACTCCATGCTGAACGAAACCTACAACCGGCCTTTCTCCGAGCAAACCGCCTATCTGATCGACCAGGAAGTAAAGGCCATGATCGACGAGCAGTACGAGCGCGCCAAGAACCTGTTGCGCGAAAAGCGCAAGGAACTGGATGTGCTGGCCAAAACACTCCTCGAAAAAGAGGTGCTGGTGCGGACCGACCTGGAAAACCTGATCGGTAAGCGACCGTTTGCCGATCCTACTCCGGGTGAAAGTGCAACCGTAGCAGAGGTGGAGCCGACCACCCGGGATGACGATTAACCGGGCGCAGATAAAGCTAACCGCCAGGACGTAAAGACGCGGAGTGTGAACATTCATACTCCGCGTTTTTGCGTCTTGGCGGTAAGCTGGAAATGCGCCGGCCCCTACATATTTGAACTGATCACATTGCGTGCCTGCCGGATCCGCGGCTTCCAATACGAAGAAGTAGATATGTTTTCCCGGATCACCCCACGGCTGGTCGTGCTGTGCACGACGATAATGCCCTGGCTATTGCGCTCAACTACCATGGCAACGTGCTGGGTTTTGCCGCGGCTTTTGCCAAAGATGATCAGATCGCCGGGCTGTACCTGGCTCAGGCTGACCGGCTTTCCGGCCGTAGCCTGGGCGGCGGACGCAGAGGACAGGGGAATATCAAATTTTTGCAGGACAAAGCTGGTAAACCCCGAACAGTCGAATCCCGTGCGTGGGTTTTTTCCGGCATATTTATACCGGGTACCCTGAAACTGGAGAGCGTAACTGGCTACGTCCGTGCGCAGCTGCCGTTCGGCGCTGCTACCAGTGGCGGAAGGGCGGCTACTTTCGCGGCTGGCAAAACAACTGGAAAAAAATACCAGGACAATCCCGGTCAGGGTCAGGGAAAAAGAAGTGGAAAGGCGATCTTTTCGCATATTCGATTTTTTAAACCTATTCTCTCAAACGCCGGCCTGTCGTTAATTCTTTCTTAAGGCTTGGTACCAAATCCTTAAAAAAAGCGGTCCGCTTTGCAGCAGACCGCCCAGTCGCTTTTCGTTTTGTATATAAAGCGGTATTGTGAATTACGGTATCGGGCTTACCAGTCGCGCTGCCCAAGCACATCCCTGGCAAAAAGTATACGGGGTTTCCAGTAGGAAGAGGTATTTACATTCTCAACAACCACGCCGCGCCGGGTGCTATGTGCGCAAATGATCCCATTCGCGGCATGTTCCACCACCAGCGCAACATGCTGAATGCGACCCTGCCTGCCAAAAAACAACAGGTCGCCCGGCAGGACCTCTGCCAGAGGCACCCGGGTACCCTGGCGTGCCTGCCAGGAAGAACTACGGGATAGTTCGGCATCGAATTTTTTCAGAACGAAACTGGTGAAGCCGGAGCAGTCAAACCCGGTTTCCGGTGCGTATCCGGCATACCGGTACGGGGTTCCGACAAAAGAGCTGGCGTAAGTGGTGATTTCCTGGCGGAATTGTAACATCTCAGTACTTAATATCCGTACCGGACGGTAGGCGGTGCCTGCCAAAAACAGGAAAAGGAAGAGAGGCGCGCTCAGATAAGCGTGCAGCCTGAGCCGACTGCAACCAGGAATCTGGAACATTGGTCGAAACGGTATTTCCCGGGATGGAGGGGCTGCCCATTCCGTAGTGTGTAAGGTTCTGGATTAAAATATGGAAAAACAGGGATTACAGCACTCCGCAAATATAGATAACCGACCTGAACATCTGGACTATCGGTTAAAATTCATCACGTACTTTAACGAATTGTAAAGGTGTCGGCATCAGCCAGGAAGGCCAATTTGCTGCGATAGTCCAGCATTTCTTCCCGTTGCAGTTGTACGGTAAACATTCCTGGTTGGGTACTGATCTGGCAGATGGCCTGTCCGGCATAATCCCAGATGCCGGAGTCGCCCTGATAGTCCAGTCCGGCCCCGTCGGTGCCAACTATATTCACCCCGGCCACATAGCACTGGTTTTCAACGGCGCGTGCGGGCAGCAGGGTGCGCCAGTGATGCCCGCGCCGCAACGGCCAGTTGGCGACGTATAGCAGCAGATCATAGGGGGCTCCTGCGGGCTGCCGGCTCCAAACCGGGAACCGCAGGTCGTAACAGATCAGCGGGCGTATCCGCCAGCCCGCCCATTCCACCATCAGTGGATGTTGTCCGGGGGTAAAGGTTTCGTGCTCCCGGGCCAGGGTGAACAAATGGCGTTTGTCGTAATAATCCAGCTGGCCGTCGGGCCGTACAAACACCAGGCGGTTAAAATATCGCCCGTTTTCGGTGCAGATAAAGCTGGCTGTCAGGGCTGCCTGTAGTCGGACAGCCTGCTCCCGGAGCCAGCCGATGGTTGGCCCGTCCATGGATTCCGCCAATGCGCCGGCATTCATGGAAAAACCGGTGGTGAACATTTCCGGGAGTACGATCAGATCGGTCAGGCTGGCCAGTGGGGTCAGCAGATCGGCAAAGGCAGAGCGGTTGGCAGCCGGGTTTTCCCACTGAAGAGTGTGTTGTACGATGGTCAGGCGCATAGGTGAACGTGGTGTATGTCTCGGGGGACTGGTGATCGTATGATAGCAAAGTTGGGGGATTATTTATATTTGTTTGCTATTACTACCCTTCACGTTTATAACATTAAATATGAAAACGATCCAAGACTGGCTTTCCGAGTATGGTGAAAGCCACCAGAACCCTACGAACAAACTCGTGCACTGGATCTGCGTGCCCACTATTTTCTTCAGTATTGTCGGCCTGTTGTACAGCATCAAATTGGGGGAGCAGCTTGCTCCCGGCCTGGAACTTAACGTGGCAATTGTGGCATTGGCGCTGACGATCATATATTATATACGGCTGTCGCCGGCCCTTTCGGTTGGTATGTTATTGTTTTCCCTGCTTTGTCTTTTCCTGGCTTACCGGATCGAAGCAGCCGGCATGGTGCTATGGCAGGTGTGTCTGGGACTTTTTGTGGCTGCCTGGATCGGGCAGTTCTGGGGCCACAAGGTAGAGGGAAAGAAACCGTCATTTTTTCAGGATTTACAGTTTTTAATGATTGGCCCTGCCTGGCTGATGAGTTTTGTATATGCCCGCCTGGGGCTGCAGTACTGAAATAGCCACACCCTCTTGCAAAAGGAGTATGCTCACTGGTTTTCGGTGTTCCGGTTATGTCTGTATGGTTTGCACGAACAGTAATCTGTAAAAAATCCGGCCATACCGTTGAATCTGTCCTGACCACAATCAGGCGTTGTCCTGATGGCTGTCCTTGTCCGGTGGTCAAAAGGGGGAGAGCTTTGCCCTATAAAAACCACAAGCTATGAAAAATGTAATCCTTATTGTCCTGATATGCGGTATTTCATGTTCGTTGATGGGGCAGGATTCGGTGACGGAAGCAAGGGATTTGAGGTACACGCTGGAAACCGAGAAATTGGCGCATGACGTATACGAGGTCTTTTTGGCGAATTGGAATACCTTCCCTTTTTTGGATGCTATGGATGAAAAAGCCATCCACATGGAGGCGTTGAAAGCCATGTTGACCAGGGTGGAAATATCCGAAGAGGTTTCGGGCGAAAACGGCGTATTTGCCCTTCCGGTGTTCAAGGAGTGGTTTGACAAGCATATTGCCGATGGTATGAAATCGCCGGCTGGCGCTTACCGTACAGGAGCGTTGATCGAGGAAATTGCGATCCGGGATCTGGAGATGCTGGCCGCATGTACCGATGACAGCGAATTGCGGTATACCTACCAATGGTTGATCAAGTCCTCCCGAAGCCACCTGTATGTTTTTGTCTGTCACCTGAAGCGTCTTAACATAGAGTATCTGCCGCTTATTTTGCCTTACGAAGAATTTGAGCGAATAATGAAGGAGGAAGCGTGGCAGGAGCCGGGAAATGCCCGTGCGTGACAGTTTGAAATCGTTCTCCTAAGCTGTTTAAGTACTTGTCTGAAACGTATTGTAACAGACCCGACAATCGGTGTTGCCAACAGGTAACACCGGCCCAAATAATTATTCACACTTAAACTACTTAAACATGAGAACGCTATTTCAAGTGCTGATCTTTTCAGCCATCACCGCAGCGACCGCCGTTGGTTTTACGGCATGCAATAACGACAACGATACCGATCCTGAATGGTTCGCCGTTGATGACCGGGGGTATACCACCTTCGACTGCACGATTCTGAACAGTGTGCTGAACACGGCCCCGTACCAGGCACTCGATGCTACGGAGCGTGATAACCTGCTGTTTATGCGGGAAGAAGAAAAACTGGCCCGGGATGTGTATCTGAAACTGAACGAAACCTGGAACAGACAGGTGTTCGACAATATTTCCCAAAGTGAAGCCACGCACATGTGCGCAGTCCTTAACCTGCTGAACCGGTATAATGTACCTGATCCGGTGGGTGACAATGGTGTAGGGGTATTTACCAATCAGGACTTACAGAATTTGTACACTACACTGTTGGCACAGGGCAGCAACAGCTTGCTGGAGGCTCTGGCAGTAGGTGCCGCAATTGAAGAGATCGACATCCTTGACCTTCAGACTGCGCTTGGAGAAACGGATAATCAGGATATCACCTACGTTTTTGAAAACCTGATGGCTGCTTCGCGTAATCACCTGCGTGCCTTCGTTCAGAATTATGAGCAACAGGGGGTAACCTATGTACCCCAATACCTCACACAGGCTGAATATGATGCCATTATCAATGATGATATGGAAAAAGGCCCGAAAGGCAAGCCCTGGCAATAAAGCCAACATGGGCCAATAGGTAAGATGGAGAAGTGGAGCAGGCTATGGCGTTGGGTGTGGAATAAGTATTTATGGAAACAACTAATTCCCGGTCAACGCCTGTGCCTGCTCCACTTCTCCGTTTTACCTTTTACCTTTGTGGCACAACTGATTTACCATGCAAGACACAACTACTGATATTACGCAACAGGGTTACGTTCGTTTCGAGAACGCTTCCGATGGTATTGCCACGATCTCGTTTTTCCACCCCAATCACAACAGCCTGCCCAGCCGGTTGCTGCAGGGGCTGGTAGATGCGTTTGAGGCAGCCGGAAAGGATAACACCGTTAAGGTTATTGTATTGCAGAGCACGGAGCACCGGACCTTTTGTGCCGGCGCCAGTTTCGACGAACTGGTGGAAATAAATGATCTGGAAACCGGAAAACGGTTTTTCTCCGGATTTGGCAATGTGATCAATGCGATGCGTCGTTGCCCCAAGGTTATTGTCGGTCGGGTACAGGGTAAGGCAGTTGGCGGCGGCGTTGGCCTGTTGGCTGCTACAGATATCTGCATGGCTACCCAATATGCGTCGGTCCGGCTGAGCGAACTGGCCGTGGGCTTTGGCCCCTTTGTGATCGGCCCCGCAGTGGAGCGCAAGGTCGGTATCCCGGCATTCATCCAACTCGCCCTCAATCCAAGTGAATGGCAGACGGCTGCCTGGGCCAAGGAAAAAGGGCTTTTCCAGGAAGTGTTTGTTTCGGTCGAACAACTGGATGCCTATATCGCGCATTTTACCGGTAACCTGAGCGGTTACAGCAGCGAGGCGTTGTCCGAGCTGAAAAAAACATTCTGGCGGGGTACCGAAAACTGGGAGACCCTGCTGGCCGAACGCGCCGCGATCAGCGGCCGGCTGGCTTTGTCCGAATTCACCAAAAAGGCGATAGAAGCCTTCAAATCCAAGTCCTGACCGGTGTAAAAGAAAAAGGGCCGCGTGTTGTACGCGGCCCTTTTTCTTTTACACCGGTCAGGACAACATATCCAGGAACTGATCGAACAGGTACCGGGCGTCGTGTGGTCCAGGGCTGGCTTCCGGGTGGTATTGTACCGAAAAAGCCGGCTTGTTCTTCAGGCGGATGCCTTCCACGGTATTGTCGTTCAGGTTGATATGCGTGGGCTCCACGAGCGAGGGAGAGTCGTATACCGCTTCTTCCAGCACGCCGAAGCCGTGGTTCTGGCTTGTGATCTCACCCCGGCCGGTCTGGAGGTTCTTGACCGGGTGGTTGATACCCCGGTGCCCGTGGTGCAGCTTGTACGTGGGCAGTCCGACGGCACGGGCCAGGATCTGTTGACCCAGGCAAATGCCAAACAGCGGGCGTTCGTCGTCGAGCATCTTTTTGGTCAGGTCAACTGCGTAGTCCATCGACGCCGGATCGCCGGGGCCATTAGAAAGGAAATAGCCGTTTGGATTCCAGGCTTTGATCTCGGAAAAGCTGGTACGGGCCGGAAAGACTTTTAGGTAGCAGTTGCGCTCGGCAAAGCAGCGCAGGATGTTCTTCTTGACCCCCAGGTCTACCACGGCAATTCGGCGCGGGGCATCCGGGTTGCCCATATAATAGGGGGTAGAAGTGGTTACCTGGCTGGACAATTCCAGTCCGGCCATGGGCGGTGTTTCGGCCAGGCGTTTTTTCAAGACCGCCAGGTCGTCCGTCTCCGAAGAGATCAGGCAGTTCATGGCGCCTCGGGTGCGGATGTGTTGTACCAGTGCGCGGGTATCGATATCATCGATGGCCACCAGGTTTTCATCCTCAAAATAATCCTGGATGCTTTTGTCGGCAGTCGCCCGGCTGTAAGGCACATTGAAATTGCGGCAGATAAAGCCGGCGATCTTAATGCCTTCGCTTTCCACTTCATCATTCTTGATGCCGTAATTGCCAATATGCACATTAGTGGCCACCAGGATCTGGCCAAAATAGGATGGGTCGGTAAAAATTTCCTGGTAACCGGTCATGCCGGTATTAAAACAAATTTCGCCGGTGGTAGTGCCTTTTTTTCCGGCGGCACGGCCGTGAAATACGGTCCCGTCTTCGAGCAGGAGAATGGCTTTGTCCAAGTATCAGATTTTTTCGGTGAATAGCAGCGGATCGTGCTCGGCGGGCAAAGGTCGCATTCGTTGCGGTCTTTTCCAAAAAAAGCCGCAGTACTCTGACCAGGATACCAGCTTTTCCTTCCCGGGAAAGCCGTATTCCTGGAATATCCCGTTTCTTTGCTCCATATGACGACCTCCGATGCACTCCGGGATCAGCTGGACGCCGCCTTTCACCAGTATAATACAGCGGCTTTTATCCCGGCGGACCCGATCAGCATCCTCCACCGGTTCAGCCGGCTGCAGGACCGGGAGATCATGGGCTTCTGGACGGCCACGTTGGCCTGGGGGCAACGCAAGACGATCATCCGCAGTGCCGAACAGCTGCTCGAACGTATGGATGGTGCTCCTTATGACTTTATCCTGCACCACGAAGAGCGGGACCGGGAACGCTTCCTTGATTTTAAGCACCGTACTTTCCAGGCCACCGACACGTTGTACTTCCTGGAGTTTTTTCAAAACTTTTACCGCGCGCAGCACTCTCTGGAAACGGCCTTTGCCCGCCACCTGAAACCGGATGATACCACTGTTGAAGCGGCACTGATCGGTTTTCACTGCGACTTTTTTGATCACCCGTATGCCCCGCAGCGTACCCGCAAGCATGTAGCAACCCCGGAACGCGGCTCCACCTGCAAGCGGCTCAATATGTTTTTGCGCTGGATGGTGCGGCGCGATGCCGCCGGAGTGGATTTTGGTGACTGGAAACAGATCCGGCCTGCACAGTTGCTGATCCCGTTGGATGTTCACGTCGAGCGGGTCGCCCGGCGCATGGGGCTGTTACAGCGCAAACAGACGGACTGGAAAGCAGTACTGGAACTCACGGAAAACCTACGGGCATTCGATCCCGATGATCCGGTGAAATATGATTTTGCGCTGTTTGGCATGGGCGTATTGGAGAAATGGTGAGCGACTTTTCCGATTATTGTACCTTCCGATATGGCAAAACCGGTTAAAAACAGGGTGAATTTTTTTCAGAACTCAGGCACGCTCCTGGCTATTGCGATCAGCATGTTTGCGTTGATGGTTTCGGTGTACGAAGCCAACCTGCACAAAGCCGAGCAAAAAGCAATGGTCTGGCCTTATCTGGCCATTATTGCCAATTATGATAAGGAGGGGCTCAGTTACATCGCCAGCAACAATGGCACCGGTCCGGCTGTGGTGCGTTCTGTTGAGGTGCGGTATTTCGGGCGGCCGCTGCGGGACTACGACGCGTTATTGGACCGTATCAAACCGGGCCATCAAATCGGTTACAATCGCCTGCGGATAAACCGCCTGAACAAAACGGTACTTCGGGCAGGAGAGGTCCGGGAACTCTTTTTTATGCCCTGGGATGCCGAAACGCGGCAAATGGCAGACTGTATGGCCGGAGGATTAACCGTACGGATACAATACTGCTCTGTACTGGAGGATTGCTGGGTGTTTGATTCGGAAACAGGGGACCATACGCCCGGGGAGTTTAAGGCGGAGGTAGAGTTTGATAACTGAGCAATAAAGCAATGAACAATCGGGCATCCATGATCAGGGAATACCGCAATACCGACACTGAGTCCATACTTGAATGCTGGGAGGAGGCTTCCGCCATTGCACACCCGTTCCTGGAAGTGGCGTTTATCGAACAGGAGCGGAAAAATATCCGCGAGATCTACCTTCCCAATACCGAAACTTGGGTGTACGATGAAAAAAGCAGGGTGGTCGGCTTTATATCCATGCTGGGGCATGAAGTCGGGGCGATCTTTATCCGGCCGGAATGCCAGGGCCGGAGCATTGGGACCATATTGATGGACCATGTGTCGGACATGCATCAAATGCTGGAGGTGGAGGTTTTTGAAAAAAATGCGATCGGCCGGTCTTTTTACGAAAAGTATGGATTTCGGCAAGTAAAACGATATATCCACGCCGAAACCGGCCAATCTATGCTCCGGATGAAATATGTAAAATAACAGCAGCCCGATCGTGCAAAAAACAATATTCCATATACCCAAGATGGACTGTCCGGCAGAGGAGAACCTCATCCGGGTCAAGTTGCAGGAAGTGGCCGGCATCCGGTATTTGGATTTCGATTTGCCCAACCGTACCTTGAACGTCTTTCATGAGGGGCCGGCCGACACTGTCGAATCCGCTTTGTTGTCGCTCGGGTTGGGAGGCAGGTGCGTGGCCACTCAACCTGCCGGGCAGCCGGATGTTGAAGACACAACCCTACAAAAGCGGTTGCTCCTGACCGTATTGGCAATCAATTTTGCCCTTTTTATTGTGGAAGTTGTTGGCGGATGGCTTGCCGGTTCGATGGGGTTGGTTGCCGACAGCCTGGATATGCTGAGTGATGCCTTTGTTTATGGTATCAGCCTGTTGGCCATCGGCAGCACCACTACACGAAAAAAACAGGTAGCCCGCCTTGCCGGGTTCTTTCAGCTGGCCCTTGCGGTTTTAGGATTCAGCGAAGTGTTACGCCGTTTTTTCACCATGGAAACGCCTCCTGATGTTTCTGCGATGATCCTGATCTCCATCCTGGCCCTGGCCGGTAATGCCGCGTGCCTGTATCTGCTGCAACAATCCAGAAGCCGGGAAGCGCATATGCGTGCCAGCATGATCTTCACCTCCAATGACGTTGTGGTCAACCTTGGTGTTATTGTTGCCGGTTTGTTGGTGTACAGCCTGAATTCCTGTATTCCTGACCTGGTGATCGGTGGGCTGGTGTTCGTAATAGTGCTGTATGGTGCTATTCGGATTTTGAAACTGAGTCGCTAGATCAATACTCAGTTGCAGCAAAACAATGCTGCCAGCTGGTTGTTTTTTGTATATATATTTACGATTAACGCCCCCCTCCGGAAAATACAACAAAAGAGTGGGGGAGCTGTGTTTTTTAGCCGCGACAACAGTGGCCTATGAACAGTAATGGTGAATACAAATGATACAGGCCTTTCGGCCTTCCCATATGACTTGTAGAACAGATTTCAATCCAAATACTTCATGACTATGACTAACCTGAATAGCATCGGGCTCGATGTGAAAAA
Organism: Bacteroidota bacterium; assembly: GCA_006226345.1. Classification (GTDB taxonomy): domain Bacteria; phylum Bacteroidota; class Bacteroidia; order Chitinophagales; family Saprospiraceae; genus M3007. The sequence continues at coordinate 23,398 of SBHD01000268.1, forward strand.
ATGCAAGGAACTAGCGGATCACCTCAGCGATCTGCTGGCAAACTATTCTGTGTTTTACCAGAATGTACGCGGATACCATTGGAACATCCGGGGCGATAAGTTTTTCGAGCTGCATATCAAGTTCGAGGAATTGTACAACGACCTGTTTGTAAAGATCGACGACGTGGCAGAGCGTATTCTGACGCTGGGCTACGCACCGGGCCATAAATACACCGAGTACCTGAAGGGCTCTGATATTAAAGAGAGCAACGAGGTACAGAATGGCACGAAGGCTATTGAAGAAATCCTTTCCGCTTTCAAGGTATTGCTGGCCAAGCAACGCCGGATCCTGACCTTGTCGGCTGAGATCAACGACGAGGGTACGAATGCCCTGATGAGCGATTATATCCGCGTACAGGAGAAACTGGTCTGGATGTACTCTGCATATCTGAACAAAGGGTAGGACCGTGAATTACCATAAATCCGAAAAGGCTTGTTCATTAAAAGGCTGCTTCAAAATGAAGGGGCCTTTTTATTTTTACCTGTACTGAACAAGAGCCCGGCAAATATTGTTAAAAGAGATATTTGCAAATTTGATAGTATTACTATTAATTTTGCGTGTAATTAATTCGATTGTTGCTGCCCGTGTACAACCGCGCAGATTTCTGCATCATTGATCAGACCGAAACCCGGAATATGCAAACAGATACAAGTACCCTGACCCCTTTACAGCGCTTTTGGCGCTTATTAAAACCGGATCGCAAAGAGATCCGGAATGTGTATGTATATGCTGTTTTTAACGGCTTGGTGAGCCTGTCGTTGCCTTTGGGCATTCAGGCGATCGTCAACCTGATCCAGGGCGGTCAGGTCAGTACATCCTGGATCGTACTGGTGGTTTTTGTAGTATTAGGTGTGGCCGTCACCGGTGTATTGCAGATCTTTCAGTTGCGGATCACAGAAAATCTGCAACAGAAGATCTTTACCAGGGCTGCATTCGAGTTTGCCTACCGCATTCCACGTATCCGGCTGGAGGCCTTGTACCGGCATTATGCACCGGAACTGATGAACCGTTTTTTCGATACGATTTCGGTACAAAAAGGCCTGTCCAAGATTCTGATCGATTTTTCTGCAGCTAGTTTGCAGGTGATCTTTGGCTTATTGCTCCTGTCGTTCTACCATCCCTTCTTTATTCTCTTCAGCCTGATCCTGATCCTCCTGGTATATGTGATCATGCAGATGACCGGCCGGCGGGGACTGGTCACCAGTCTGCAAGAGTCCAAATACAAATATGAGGTGGCGCATTGGCTGGAGGAACTGGCGCGGACTTCCACTACGTTCAAACTCGCTGGCAAGACGGATCTGCCACTGCAGCGCGCCGACACTCAGATCGGGAAATACCTGGCGGCGCGGGAGAGTCATTTTCGTGTACTGGTGCAACAATATTCCATGCTGGTGGTGTTCAAAGTCGTGGTGGCAACCGGCTTGTTGGCCATTGGCGGAATTCTGGTAATGGAACAACTGATGAACATCGGACAGTTTATTGCTGCCGAGATCATTATCCTGCTGGTCATGGCTTCCGTGGAAAAACTAATCCTCAGCCTCGAAACGATCTACGATGTACTTACTGCGCTTGCCAAGATCGGACAGGTCACGGACTTACAACTGGAAAAGGGGACCGGTATCAATCTGGAAGAGGAGTGTAAGGATTGTGGGGTTGAGATCGACCTCAAAGATGTATGTTTTGCCTACCCCGATCAGCACCCCGGGATCCTCAACGGACTGACGCTGTCGATCCGTGCAGGGGAAAAGCTCGTGGTGGCCGGGCCTAACGGTGCCGGTAAGAGCACCCTGCTCCAGATACTGGCTGGTTTGTACGACGTGCAGGAAGGAATAGTTGCCTACAACGGTATACCCAGGGGTAATATTGACCTATCTTCTTTGCGGACGGTAATCGGTGACTTCCTCAGCCAGGAACAATTATTTGAAGGTACCATACTGGAGAATATCGCCATGGGACGGGAGACTGCCACTTTTGAAAATGTAAAATGGGCAGTGGGACATTTGGGACTGAATAGTTTCATTAAATCGCTGCCGGATGGTTATGAAACGGTATTGGATCCGCAAGGCCGGAAATTGCCGCGAAGTACAATGCAAAAACTCCTGCTGGCCCGTAGCATTGCTGATAAACCCAAATTACTGCTCCTGGAGGATGCCTTTGAACATATTGATGAGCAGGAACGCATTCGGATTATCGATTTCCTGATGGATAAAGCGAACCGGTGGACCCTGGTGGCGGTTTCTGCCGATCCGTACCTGGCAAAGATTGCCGACCGGATTGTGTACCTGAAAGATGGCCGGCTTGACGACTTGGGCAGCCCGGCCCGCAAAACAAAAAAATAATTGCCATGCTCAATATCTCGCTGAACCGCGTAAACGAAAATATCGACCGGGAGAAATTCGCTTCTTTCCGGCTTGTAGAGAGCCGGAAGTCCGGGAAAGTATTTATCCGTCTGATAGGGGCCCTGTTCGGAGTTGCACTGCTGACCATGTTCATACCCTGGACCCAGAACATCCGGTCCGGCGGAGCGGTCACGACCCTGCAGCCCGATCAGCGTCCGCAGACGATCCATACGATCATACCCGGCCGGATGGAGAAATGGTATGTCCGGGAGGGGGATTTCGTCCGGAAAGGTGATACCATCCTTTTTATCTCGGAGATCAAGGATGACTATTTCGATCCCAATCTGCTGGACCGTACCAATGCCCAGCTCGAGGCCAAATCCCGGGCTGTCGGATCCTATTCGGGGAAAGTCCGCGCCCTCAACAACCAGATCGATGCACTCCGGCAAACCGGGGTTCTGAAACTGCAACAGGCCGAAAACAAACTCCGGCAGGCAGGCCTGAAAGTAACCAGCGACAGCATCGACTACCAGGCCTACCTGATCAATTATGATATTGCCAAAGAGCAATACCAGCGGATGGAGCAATTGTACAAGGCCGGGCTAAAGTCGCTGACCGACCTTGAAAACCGGCGGCTCAAGATGCAGAAAGCCCAGGCAGACATGATCTCGGCTGAAAACAAGCTCCTGACCAGTCAGAACGAAGTGCTCAACGCCCGGGTAGAACTGACGTCCATTCAGGCCCAGTACCGCGACGATGTTGCTAAGGCCGAGTCGGATAAGTTCACCGCGTTGTCCAGCAAATACGATGCGGAAGCTACTGTTACCAAACTGCAGAACCAGTATATGAATTACTCGGTGCGTTCCGGTATGTATTATATCACGGCGCCCCAGGATGGCTATGTGACTCAAGCCATGCAGGCCGGTATCGGGGAGACGATCAAGGAAGGCGAACCGATCGTAAGTATCATGCCGGCACGATACGACCTGGCGGTAGCCATGTACGTACGCCCAATCGACCTGCCCCTGCTCGAAAAAGGGCAGCGTGTGCGGATCCAGTTTGACGGCTGGCCGGCGATTGTGTTTTCGGGTTGGCCCAACACCAGTTATGGCACCTATGGGGGGCAGGTCTTTGCCATTGACAATTTTATCAGCGAGAATGGTATGTACCGGGTCCTGGTAGCCCAGGACCCTGAAGATCATCCCTGGCCCGGGGCATTGCGGGTCGGCGCAGGGACTACTAATATGGTTCTCCTGAAGGACGTTCCTATCTGGTATGAGTTGTGGCGGCAGATCAATGGATTTCCGCCCGATTTTTACAAAGTCCAAACCGTGGATACAAAAAAGAAGAAATGAACTTTTACAGCCGTAAACTGATCAAACCCGAAGACCTGAACGCCAACAACACGCTGTTTGGCGGCAAACTCCTGCAATGGATCGATGAGGAAGCGGGTATTTATGCCATGACCAAACTGGACAGCCCCAAGGTTGTGACCAAATACATGTCCGAGATCAACTTTGTCAGCTCGGCACGCCAGGCAGATGTGATCGAGATCGGTCTGCGCTTTATTGCTGTGGGGCGCACGTCTATCACGTTTGCCTGTGAAGTGCGCAACCTCTTTACCCGGAAAACGATCATCACTATTGACCGGATCGTCTTTGTAAATGTGGACCAGAACGAACGCCCCAAGCCACACGGTAAAACATTACACGATATCCAGGAAACAGCCCGATTCGAATGATGCGATATGCCTTTGCCCTCCTGTTGGCCACTTTCCTGGCCGGTACGATCTCCGCTCAGCGGGATAGTGTAGTGGTACTCCCGTTCGAGGCTTACATGGACCTCGTTCGTAACCAGCATCCTGTAGCCATACAGGCCCGCTTGTCCCCGCAGGAAGGGGATGCTTACCTGCTTAAAGCTAAGGGAGGTTTTGATCCCAAGGCCTACACGGCGCTGGCTCAAAAATATTTTGATGGTAAGCAATATTACAGCCGGCTCGGTGCAGGACTAAAAGTGCCTACCTGGTTTGGCCTTTCGGTGCAGGCCGGTTATGAACAAAACGGCGGGGTATACCTCGATCCGGAAAATACCACGCCCGGCCCCGGGCTGCTTTATGCCGGCGTTTCCTGGTCGGTGGGGCAGGGGCTGTTTATCGATAAACGCCGTGCCGAGCTGCGCAAGGCGCAGGCCTACAGGGAAATTACACGGCTGGAGCAGCAGGTGATGATGAACGAGTTATTATATGCTGCCGGAAAAGCATACTGGGACTGGTTTATGGCCTATAATGCCCTCTCGGTTTATGAAAATGCACTCCAGCTCGCCACCGAACGCCTCAATGCGGTGAAGCAGGGTGCGCTGTTGGGCGACCGGCCCTTCATTGATACGCTGGAAGCCGGTATCCAGGTGCAAAACCGGACGCTGTATGTACAACAGGCCCGGCTGGACTTTGCCAATGCGACCGCTTTGTTGTCCGTCTATCTGTGGGACGAAGGGCTGGTCCCGCTTGAACCCTCCGACCAAACGATTCCATTACGCCCGACCGATTTGGACAATTCTGCGCAGGTCGATCCTGCGTTGCGCCTGCAACTGGATTCCCTGGTGCGCAGCCACCCGGAAGTGCAACAGTACGGATACAAACTCGACCAGCTCACCATCGACAGGCGATGGAAACAAGAGCAGTTGAAACCAGTGCTCAACCTGAAATATAACGCCCTTACGGAGCCGGTTGGCAATGACCTTTTGGCTGCCTATGATGTCAATAACTATACATGGGGCCTGGAGTTCAATATGCCGATCTTCCTGCGTAAGGAACGCGGTGACCTGCGGTTGGCCGATATCAAGATCCGGCAAACCCAACTTGAACTGGTCAATAAACAGGCAGGCCTGGCATACAAGACAAGTTCAGCGTTCAATACATGGCTTACAACTCGGGAACAGGTCGCCCTGTATACCCGGACGGTACAGGATTACTACGGACTCCTGGAAGGAGAACGGCAGCTGTTCGCGATCGGTGAAAGCTCACTGTTTATGGTCAACTCCCGGGAACTGGGCTATATCAATGCGCAGTTAAAACTGATCGAACTTCAGGCGAAAAGCCAGAAAGCCGGTCTGGAAATCCGCTTTGCTTTGGGGAATCTGAATTAGGGTACTTTATCCCCCTTCATCACGAACTCCGACAGACTCCCAATCTGCCGCCTCCATTTCTATCGCAGCGGGTTTGATCTTCAGGATCAGACTGCGCAGGTCGGGCAACGGGACACCGGCCCGATGAAGGTCGCGAAAATCCTTGAACAGAAGTTCCCATGTATCGAGGCTGCCATAGGTACTCTGAAGAAATTCCTTATAGATCTGAATGGCCTGATCACGGTCGCCCGGCAGCTGGCGCAACAGGTAGGCGTGTGCCAGGTTAGTCTTGAACAGGGTCCTGTATTGATAGTATTTAAAGGTAGAGCTGGTATCGAAATATAATTGTACCTCGTCGTTCAGGCGGATAACACGCTGCAAACGGGCAGTGTCGCAGGTGCGGCTGAACAGAAGATAATAGGATTGATTGAGCATGGCATCCAGCCAGTTGTTGTGCCAGATGCTGGCAGCGCCCGGTTGCTCGAGCATTTTTTTGGCCAGCCCGGAGGCAGTCACACTTGCCTGTAGCGCCGAATCCCACTGGTCCAGGCAGGAAGTCGCATAGATCTGTGGATACATTCGGTAAAAATCGACAGCGGTAGAATCTATCTGCACACGGGTTTGCAGCCGGGCGTCCCGAAGCCGGCCGGCAAATGCCAGTAGGCGCCGCCGTTGGTCGGGCAGGTGCTTTGCCATCTGATCGATATCAAACAATGCCTGCCCGAGTTTATCATCGGTGTAAATATTTCCGTACTCCAGCAGGGCTCTGATCTCATTGTCTTCCAGCAGGGCCACGTGGCCGAAATACAGGCGATGAATACCTTCTGTCCGGTCGTTTTGAGCTTGTTCAAAAGACTGAAGAGCAGCCGGGGCATTGCCTTGCATCAAATAGGTAACACCTATCCGTACAGCCAGCAATCCATTTAGCTCATCCCGGTACTGTTGCTGAAGGGTCTGGTCATTCTGCACAAAGGTTTGGAGTTTGTTGGCTTCGTGCAGCCCTTCCCGGTAGGCCTCTTGGGCAGCGGCAAAACGATTCATATTGTAATTGGCTTCCCCGATCCGGAGATATGTATGGGCTAGATTTAACAGCCGGCTGACTTCCCGGGGCCGACTCCTGAATGACTCAAAATCGCTCAGGTAGCCTGCTGCCTTGCTATAGTATCGGATCGCCTGCGGACCGGACTGCTCAAAGTCGGCGGCCTCGGAATAGGCTTCACTCAGGGCTAATAATACTTTTTCCTGCTCCTGGGAATATATCGCGGGATTCAGGCGTTGCAGCTGCCGGGTATCAGCCAGGGCGACTTCCAGGAGCCGGACCTTTTCCCGCTTGTACCGGCTGGATTGTGAAATATTGAGCCGCCTGAAAATGCGCCAGCGCACCTGCATTTCATTCCCCAGTAAATTGTCGGTCGTGCCGGCAGTTCTGTTTTCGCACAACTGCTGATAGGCGGAAAAATCTCCGAACAGACCGCAAAGGCAGTCCAGTTGTTCAGGCCGGATCAGGTCATATTCCATCAGTTGCCGTACTTGCGCCTGCAGGCTGTCCAGGATGCGGGGATTGATAATTCCATCCCCAGACCCGGTATCCGCAACACGTATAGCCCATTCGGCATACTGTCGGGCAGCCTCCCGCTGATAATTTTGCAGTAGTGCCGTGTGCGCGGCGGCGCGTATCGCCGCGGGGGAGTTCCCGAAGTCACGTTTCATAGCCTCGGCCACCTGCCGGGCAGCGTTGGTCTGGTTGCGCAGGAGCAGTTTCCAGTGATAGTCGTCAAACATTTCCAGCAAAATAGGACGGAGTACATTCTGTGTGCTGCTGTCCAGTTGCCCATATAGAATGCCGGCCCTGCTGCATGAATTTCCGACCCTGCTGATGTTGTTACTGTAGAGCGCAGTTTCCCGGAAATAGTCAAAAAAGGAACGGATCAGGGGCAGGTCACCGGAGGCGGCCAGCCGGGTGAAATTATTGGGGTAATCGAGCGCTTCCTCCAGGTTGTATTCCCGGATCTGGCTGGGCTGAAAGGCGATCAGTTTTCTGAAATCGGTTTGGACGCCGGCCCGGATCAGGGAAACCTCGAGATCACGGGTCAGTAACTGGCTGCCCAGATACAGGATTTCCAGGCGTCGGCCTCCTTCCACGAATTTCAGACGGACAATACCGGTAAAATCCTGTTCGTCATCGCCGGGTGGTTTGGCCCAGGAAAACCGCGCCTGGCCATTCCGGATATCCCAAAACACCACGGACCCGTCTTCGTATCCTGCGGCCAGTATGTTGCCATCGGGGTGAAAATCCATAGCCATGACCATGTGGGTGCCGTTTTGCCGGATGCGGATCAGCTCATTCAACAGGTCGGTTTGCCGGAATACACGTATATCCAGACCATCCGTAAATGCAATAAGCCCCTGACTCTCACAAAAGCGCGTTTCCCGGGTATCATAACCCTGTAGCCGTACCGTGCGTACATTGCTCGCTGCAGGTTTGGCGGGATCCCATAGTTTAATTACGGTCTGCCCGATCCCCATGCTTGCAGATTCAACAAGGCTGATCACTAGTACCTCATCGGTCTGGGGTACGAAGTGGACCTGCAGGATAGTGCCGCCAAATCCTTTTGATGCTACCGGCTGACCATCCGGAAGCCGGTAAACGATTACAGAATCCTGGGCCGCCAGACAGACGAACTCCCGGTCTCCGGAACTAAACGCCCCGGATATTTCGTAGAACTCACCGGGCGGAGAGGGCACTGTGATCTCTTCCCGGCCCAGCTGTCTGGTCAGTATCACGGCATCCGGCCCGGTTCGGTAGCTTAACCAGTCCTGACCGGCAAGGATATGGGGAAGATCGGCAAATTCGGGTGCTTCGGTATAGTGCAGGATGTCTCCCGGCCTGTCGGGGGAGACTTCCAGCAGCGAATCCTGCCGCCAGAGAAAAAGCCGGGTGCCATCGGCATTAGGCTCAATATATTTACAGCCGCCATATGAATTCACCTTCTGGTTGGGACCGTCGCCCAGCATCCACACGGTCAGCTTACCGCTTCCGGTAGTTGAAATAAACATGCGGTTGTCCGGTGAAAATGCGCCGGCCCGCAGGTGCATGGCGGGGCTGACGGTAGGTACCAGTGCTCCATATTTGAGTATACCGTCCTCGGCGCGCATGATGAACATACGGCTTTCCGAGCCATACAGACTGGCCTGGTACGTAGCGATATACTCGCTATTGGAACCTATAGCCAGCGCGTTGCCGGCAAAGCGCTGTGCCGGCATGATCAGGCCCGTATCGGGCTGGGCCAGCTGAAATAACACCACTGCGGTGTCATTGGTGAACACTGCCGTTTCAACAGCCGGGTCCATCCATAAATATGGGGTATGTCCCTGGCTGTAATTCCCGATCCGGTAGCCGAACTGATACTGTCGCTTCTGGTTCCACGTCTTTTTGCCGGGATCTGCCGGACCGAACACCAGCACACCTTCCCGGTAGCCCAGCCATAACTCATCCGTTCCGCTGGCCAGGCTCAGGATACCGTACGGGATCTTTATCCCCAGGGGTTGTGGTCTGGCGCGTTCGCTGAAGCCTTTCCGGGTTTTAAAGGCATCCCGCAGGTCCAGCGAATATATCGCCATTTCTTCCGGATCCAGGTAGTAGAACGTATCGCCGGACGGGCTGAAACAGTACAGCGAAACTTGTGCAGGCACCCGAAGTATCTCCCAGGCGTTGCGCCGGAACAGGTAGGCATCTTTGGAAAAAAAGAGCAGGGTGCGTCCGTCCGGTACGGCATCCATGTACTGCATGGTGGTATCTTCCAGACGGACCGGAATGAACGGTTCAAACGTTTGCGCATCCCACTGAAACAGCAAATGGCGGGAGCGGGCAAAGGCGCAGATAACCGGCTGGCGGCCTTCCAGAAAGGTCAGCTGTAGATCCTGGTCGAGGTTGTCGCCCAGCTGATAACAAAAGGGGATCTGCATCTGTCGGTTGGATGTGCCAGCATGGATGGAGGGGGCATAATACAACGCATCGAACATAACCTGCCGGCAGGCATCGTTGTCTTCAGGGGCGATATACTCATTGGCGAAATCAGCCAGGCGGTAGGCCAGCGACCGGTCGAAGTCGCGGAGCAGCTGCCGGGCTTCGTTCGCGCGGTTGGCAGCCAGCGCATGTCTTGCCTGGCGGATGGCTTCCTGTTCTTTTTTCCGAAGTTCTTCTTCTGCGGCGGCCCGGCAGGCCTGGATACGTTGATTGGCAAACTGACGGTCGGCCTGATCGGCATCAGCGCAGTTTTTAGCCGCCCGGTAGAGCGCGGTGGCATCATCCCAATATCCTCCGGCAAAAGCACGCGCAGCCTCTTTGCAGGTTATATCAAAACACTCGGGCTTGTCGTAGCGCAAAAATTGCCGGCTGGGTCTGAACTTCCGGTGGGTTTCCGGTGTGGCAACGGTTGGAATTGCGACCTGGGCAGCAGTTTCCCGGACCTTTTCTACAGGTTTCGGTGCAATAGTCGCTTTCGCCTGAATAGATTCGCATGCGGCAATCAGGGTTTTTAATTCTTCCAGCCGGCCCGGCATCCGCAACACATCAGGACAACGTTCAGCATCGCGAAAAAGCCGCAGAGCGGTCCTGCAGTCACCGCGTTTTTGAGCTGCTTTTCCCTCTTCCAGACTGCGGTCAAAACAATCAAGTTGTATTTCCTGCACCGGTGCCTGCTGGATATAGTAGGGCATTTTATCGTCCTGTGCGGTGAGTGAAATACTATAGAGAAGCACAATGCCAAGTAGCCGGTAGCGCATGGTTGCTGAGTTTAGTGAGCGGGTTAAAGCTATTGCCGGATGTCCGTTCGAATATCCGTAAGGTCCCCAAAGTCGCTTTTATGCAAAATTGCTTAAAAAAACGGATACCCGCATAACTGCCTGTTTCGTGCCAAAAATGTCCTGCAGGTCCGTGCCGACTAAACAGGCATGACTGAAAAGCCTTTTGCCGGCCCTTCTGCAGGCATTACATCCCGGTATGTTATTCCGGATAAAGGTGGGGGATCAGAGGAAATCCACATCCACGGCATAAGGGTAACTCATGAGATACTCTAGGGCTTTTTCCACGGCAAGGCCTTCAAATACGACTGCATGGAGGGTATCGGTGATCGGTACGTGCAGTTTGTTTTGCCTGGCCAGTTGTTTGGCGATCCGGAGGGTACGTACTCCTTCGGCGAGTTCCGGCATATTTTCCCGGATCTGTACAGCCGTTTCCCCCTTTGCCAGCCGGGTGCCAAAAGTATAGTTACGGCTGTTGCTGCTGGTAGCGGTCGTGACGAGATCGCCAATGCCGGCCACACCAATAAAGGCTTTGCTTTCGGCGCCGAGCGATTTTCCGAAATATACCATTTCCGCCAGACCGCGGGCGATCAGCAGACCCTGGATATTCCGTCCAAGTCCCAGGCCTCCTAACACACCGGAGCCCAGAGCAATAATATTTTTCAAGGCACCGGCTAATTCAGCTCCCAGCAAGTCGTAGGACCCGAACACCCGGAAGCGCGGGCTGGTCAGTGCCGTTTGTCCGGCCTGGATGACCTCCCGGAAGCGACTGCCTACCAGCGTGGCTGCCGGTTGGCCGGCCATGATCTCGGCCGCCAGGTTGGGCCCGGAAAGGCAGCCGACCCGTACGACGCTGCTCTCCTCCAATACAACTTCGCTCATCGTACGCACATTATCCCGGGTTACCGCTATGTTCGGATCATTCAGGTCGCTCTCTTCAAGGTCTTTCAGATCGAAGCCCTTGGTACCATGGATCACAATATGCTGTGGGCGTAAAAAAGGTCCGAGGGCATGCATCATCCGGCGAAAGGCCGTGGAAGGAACAATTGGAAAGATGAGCGTGCACTCGCGGGCCACCTGCTCCAGGTCAGGGGTGGCACGGATACGCGGAGAGAGATCCACATTCAGGTGGCGGTGGCTGTTGTTTATTTCCTCGACCGTTTCAGCTTTGCGGCTGAACAACAGCACATCGGCATTCTGAGCCAGTGTGTTGGCAATCGCTGTGCCGAAACTTCCGGCACCAATGACGCCTACCGGGTTGTGTATGGTGGCCATTTTTCGTTTTTCGTGTATCAATAATATTGGCAATGCTGCACTGCCGGATATGCACTGACCGCGCAAATTAAGCGGTTATTCGGGTTTTCGATCACGCACCCCGGATCAAATAACCGACAAGCTGCTGAAAACCCGATCAGCCTGGTTCCGTTATTTCTCCAGTTCGCCATTTGGCAGGATCGTCTTGCTCCAGCGTTCCTTGCCGTCCGCATCATAATTTGTAATGGTCACCTGCCGGCTGGTCCGCGGACCACTGAACCGCAAAATGGAAAAATTATGCTGATCTACCACGGTGCCTTCAATACGATAGTCGTTTGTAGTTCTTTCGCCGGCTTTGGCATACGAGCCGGCGGTCAGCGAGGAGGTTGTAAGGTCATACACCCAGTTGCCGGCCGCATTTTTATACGTGCTCAATTCGGTAAAATGGCGGTCGCCGGTCAGAAAAATAACTCCCCGGATGTTTTCCCGTTCGATATGGGCCAGTAAGCTGTCACGCTCAGCCCGGAAATAATGGGCATAGGTCTCATCGGCGTTATTGGTCGTAAGTACCTGATTGCCGACGGCAATGATCTTAAAAGGTGCCCGGCTGGCTGCCAGCGCCGCTTTCAGCCAATCGAATTGTGTATGACCGAGCAGGGTGCGGTCGCAGGATGTACAATAGTTGGGTGTGCGGAAGTAGCGGTTGTCGAGCAAAAAGAAGTCCACATCCATGTATTTGAACCAGGTGGTGCAGCCTTTCTGCCCGGGCAGCCCGTAGGTTGGGTTGCCCCAGAAGGCGCGAAAAACCTCCCAGGCGGTTTCTTTATGTACCCAGGTGCCGTCGCTGTCGTTGGGGCCGTAATCATGGTCGTCCCAGATAGCATACTGGTGCGTGGAAGCCAGCAACGGTTGCAGTTCGGGCAGGGAACGATCATGGGTGTACCGGTGAAACATCCCGGTGCGGGTCGTCCAGTCCGGCTCCCGGTAGTAGGTATTGTCGCCGAGCCAGACCATCAGGTCGGGCCGCTGTGCATGCATGGCAGTAAAAATATGGTAATCGCTGCCATAAGGTTTTCCCGGCCGGTCGTACTCCGGTTCGTTGATGTACGCACAACTGCCAGTTGCCACGGAAAAAGGAGGCGGATCGGTGCGCCATTGCCAGAGCGGCTGGGTTTGGAACTCGGTAGGATAGGGTCGGGGCACCGGCTGGCCATTGATGCGGAGTGTGTAAGCATACCGGTGCCCTGGTTCCACCCGGTCGGCAATGCATTTGGCGGTAAAGCCGGATGCCTTGGCTGTTTGTACCGCATCGGTAGTGTACCGTACATCCGGATTATCCAGGTCCCAGTATTCAAAATCCACGGTGGCGGCATCCTGTGTCTGCGCCCACAGCAGGGCTTCTTTCATGTCGATATAGCCCAGCATGGGGCCCGATTGCAGGAGGGATTCCTGGGAACGGGCAAAAACAGACAGCAACAAAAACAAGAAAATGGGCAGGAAAAATCGGTTATGCATGGCAAAAGAACAGGTGTTGGGTTAATGTTTTCTTAAGGGCGCCGGATAACCCAGCTAAAGGGGCTGTTTGTTCGTCATAAGAAGTAGCAGCGAAGGTAAAATAATGCCGGATTAGAATGGTGATTTTCGTCATTGCTCATGCTGATATTTACCCAATTTGGTTGGTTGATATTTTGGGTTTTTAGAATTTATTTTTTAAAAAACTTGACTTTCCAGAAAAAAATACTTTTTTTTGGATCAATTAAAAAAAGGAGGTCCATATGTCAAAACGCATCGCAACACTCGTATTCCTCCTGACATTCACGCTACATGCCTTCGCTCAGAATAATGA
>SBHD01000286.1 GCA_006226345.1 Bacteroidota bacterium
TGTTATTGTTCAGTTACCTTGCACTGCATCTGATTGTGCGTTTTATGCCACATCTGGCTGAACAGTACTATAATCCCGTTTTTGACCTGGAAGGTGATAAGACTTATCTCTATTTTCTCCACCCGTTCATTCTGAGCTTTGCTCTGGCCTGGTTTTGGAGCCGTTTCAAAGAGCTGTTCACCGGCTCTTTCTGGTGGCGGGGCACAGAGATGGGTCTTGTATATGGACTGGTAGCAACCCTGCCTTCCATGTGGATCACCTTCAGTTCACTGGCAATTTCGTTCCCGATGGTCCTGACCTGGTTCCTGTATGGACTTTTCCAGGCTATTGTAGTAGGGATCGTTTATGCTAAGATCAGTCCCTAATGCTATTAAGATTTGTGATTAAGGCTGTTTAGTAAGCCTGCATATTTGTTAGCGGTTTATTTCAATTTGGTGATAGTCTCCTACGCCGGCAGGCATAGTGAGACTATCACCTTTTTATCCCCGGGATTCAACGAACTCTTACCGAATGAGTGTTACATCTCCCCTGTAAACTTCCCGGTTACCATCCAGAAATTCTATTTCCGCAATGTATACATAAACTGCGGGCGGGGCCTTTTCGCCATTGATCCGTCCGTCCCAGCTCAATAACGGATCACCGGGGCTCAGGTCATGCTGCTCCACAATGGCATGTCCCCAGCGATTGAATATGCTGAACTTGCGGACGATGGCTACGTCCTCCCCACCAAATATCCGGAATGCCGAATTATCGGAGGGGCTATCTGGTACAAATACATTGGGGATATAGATCCGACGGTTTTTGTCCACGGTTATGGTGCGTTCATCAGTAGCCCGGCAGCCGTTGGAGTCCAACATGGTGATTTCATAGCGAAAGGAGTTCAGCGGCTGATACAGACAAGTGTCGCACAACATATCCACAAGCAAAGGCGGTGTGACCAGTACCTGGTCCTGCCTGCCCGGGTCACTGAGCGCATCCGGTTGCAGCAATCTGACTTTCTGACCTAGCAACAGGGTGGTATCGGGATCCAGTTCAAGGATCAGGTCATCGGGTTCAAGTACGGTGAACAGCGTATCCATTTCACATCCGTCAATAGCCTGTACGGTCAGGTTGTGTTCACCCGGCCCCAACCGGCGGAATTCCGGTGCGACCATGAATGGGGCGTCATCCAGTGCATACGTATACGGGGCGGTACCGCCCGTTACCTGGCCGATCAACAGGATGCCATCACCTTTCTGGAAACAGGTAATATGCCGCACCTGTAATTTAACTGCAGTAGGGAGGTCCGGCTCCCCGACCCGGACAGTAGTGCTCGAGGAGCATCCGGTGACTAAATTCGTAGCCACCAGTGTATAGTGCCCGGTCTGGTCTACCCTGGCCTGGGGAGAATTGGCGCCGCTGAGGATATGGCCTGTGCTGTCGGTCGTCCATTGAAACGTGTATCCGGCAGGGGGCGTAACGCCTACAAACAGCCGGGTAGGGGACTCGGTACAACTCAGACTGGCGACCGAATCCGTTGTCAAATTTGGCCGGTAGGAGTCGTCCAGAATGTTGATATACAATGAACTGGCACAGGGCGGGTTCGCTTCGCAGGAGTTGGCGGCCTGGACACAAAGGTTGCCGCTTTGGTCACCCAAGGTGACTTGCACGACATTGCCGCCACTGCCCACGATCGTCGCCGGGACGGGCATACTGTCCACCAGGGTACCGGGTGGGCCATCCCAGATATAAGCGCCGGCCCCGAACACAGACGGTACGGCATAGGTAAAAATCGCTCCCGGACAGCCTTCTGTTTTACCTTGTATCTCCTGAACCATACCGAGCGGTGGCTCGTATACGGCTTCTTTAGGCGAAACATCAACAGAAAAATCGCATTGGTCTCCGGCATAGCCGTCGATCAGCAGGAAATAGTTGTGGCCGGGTGTAAGGGGAACTGTGATCGACACAGGCAGAAGCCCGCCATTTTCCTGGCCCTTGTCGCAGGCCAACGGTGGTTGTGTGCAGTCTTTGTAAAGCGCGATCTGTACACCATTACCGTCATTACAGTCAGACGGATACACTGTGAATGTCGCTTCTGCCGTGCCGGCTATAAATCCCATCCACTGGGCATTTTCCACAGTTCCGCAGAAATCAACCGCAGGACCGGAAGGATATCCCTGTGTGGAGCCGACATATCCGTCAAAATTGCAGGATATGCAGGCTTGTTCACAAATAATTGCTGAAAAAGTACCATTGCAGGTGGGCGGCAACTGAGCACGCAGTGCAGAAACAGTAAATAAACCGGAAAGAATTAGCAGGTAGATTAAGCGGTTCATGCAATCGGAATTTGTAACGGATAAGATTGATTATTTCAGATCAAAAAGGGCTGCAGACAATGGAAAGGCTTCGTTCTTTTCCGAAGATCAGCGCGTAATACTCAGCTTGATCACCTCGGCCTTCCCGTTTGCCGGGATTTCCAGACGTACGAAATAGGCACCAGGCGGTAGGGTCGCCACATCAAAATGATAGAAATTGGTGCCTGGTTGCACCTGTACCGGTCTGATCTCAATCAAAGCCCCCCCCAGGCTGTGCAGCGACAACCGTGCATCCGCATTACCCTGGCTGTAAAATGATACCTGGGTACGGTAACCTGCCGGGTTGGGAAATACCTGTAATGGCCGTCCTGCGGACTCCTGATCAAAAACGCTGGTGGCGATATAGCAGTCCGGCTGAACAGTATAGGAGTTACTGATAATGGGCAATTTGACGTATCCGTCAAACATAGTCTGTTCCAGTACATAATTGCTGGCGCCCAGCCAGTCCTGGAGCAATGTGGTAAACACCTGCCGGTAGTCAAATTGTTGTCCCTGGAGCTGGTTATCACCGGCGAGATTGCTCAGGTCGACATTGGTGCCATGTATCCCCCCGGACAGCGCCTTCCCAAGAATGAACATAGGGGCAAGGGTTCCGTGATCGGTACCGGCGGAACCATTTTCCCGGGCACAGCGGCCAAATTCAGAGAAGGTGCACGACACGATCTTGTCCGCCAGGTCCATGCCTTCCAGGTCGTCGTAGAATGTTTTCAGGGAGTCCGACAAGTTACGCAGCAGATCTGCATGCCGTCCCTTGCTAATGTCACCTTCCGGCGGGATCTGTGAACCATGGGTATCATAACCGCCCATGCTGCACAGGTATATCTTGGTCTTGCACCCGCCTTTTACCAGCCGGGCCACGGTTTTGAGCTGATCGGACAGTCCGTTTTGAGGATAGTCGGTGATGGCGTTGGCTCCTGCATTGAAGGCTTGTGTGATGTATTGTGAATACTGATCCACGCTGTCCTCTACACCCATAATGAACCTGAGTTCGTCCCCGTAGTCCGAATCGGGTATGTTTGCCAGCGGTGCCCCGCCAATTGTCTGGACCAGCGAATAAAAACCATCCGGATCCTGACCATACAGGTTAATGGAGTTCTGATGTTCGGTTTCAGTATGGAATCCAAGAGAAGGGTAGGGGTCTCCAATCTGGATGCCCAGGGGGTATAACATATCCGGAATCGGAGTACCCATCACATCAGGGTACATGGCATTCAAGGCACGTCCCATCCACCCGGAACGGACCTTGGAATGGTCCGGTGTGCCATCCCCACCGGAGAGCCAGATATCTGTGCTTTTGAAATGGGATTGATTGAGGTTTTCGTACCCCACTCCCTGAACGATATTCAGCCAACCCTTGTCATACAACGCCTTCAGGCCGGTCATTACCGGGTGCAGGCCTACCTGGTCAGCGCTGGGTACCGAGGTGTCCAGTTTAATAAATTGCTCCGGGCCTGAGTCCGGGATCTTAATAACCGGACGCAGGTCCGCGTAGGTATCGTATTGGGCTATCGGCACAATTGTATTGACGCCGTCATTACCTCCCTTCAACTGGATCAGGACCATTATCCGGTCTTCGACCTCCTCACAGTCAGCCATAACCCGGGCAATCTTGCTATTGGAAAAAGGGCGCATTGTGTGGCCGTTGACAGCAAAAGAGGACACACCTGCTATTTTGAGAAAGTTTCTTCTGTGCATGAATGGATTGATTAGGCAATTGAGCGATTGAATGAATTAACCGACCTGGTACTCCGGGGCATACAGCATGGCATTGAACAAACGTCCAAGTGGTATTTGAACTTCAAAATCATCGCCGGAGGCGATGAAGTTTTGCCATTCATACGTCCAGTCAGCTGGTGGGAGCCCATTGAGGAAGATCGTGGTAAGAAAGTAGTCAAACCGTTCGCTATCCGGCTCTTCCGGAAAAAGGTAACGCAAGAGTTCCTGCACCAGAACATAGGAATCCGCGGGATCGGATATCACTCCGCTGTCCCGTAGCCAGGCTGCAAAATTGAATTTGGTACCCAGCGGTTCATCTGCTCCCGGGCCCCATGCGTGTGTGCCGCTTAGTAACATTTCCGGCCATTTGTACCTGGAAACGATCGTAGCCGAATTAAAGAACTGGCGGTTGAAATCGGGATCCTGGTAATATCCCGGGTACCCTGCAACATCAGGCGGGTAAAACATAAACATTCCGGCCCAGTCCATCAGCCGGCCCATAATGCCTTTATCGTACAGGGTTTCATAGTGTTCCTGGGTTTCCGTCATCGGATCAGGGATCGGCAGGCCGAAAAATGACAGGGTTTGCAAAGCGAGGTCCAGCGGAGACTTGATCAGTGCGCCCAGGTTTTCATCCAAGCTGTCGGCATCGTCCGCATCATAGAAGTGTTCACTTTGCAGGAGTTGATCTACGACCGGCAGGATCTCGAAGTTATTGGCGATGAACGTCTGGGCCAACGGGCCAATGATGTCCGTTTCCACTTCGGTGTCGATCGGGCGCCGGATGAAGAAGCGGTAAAGCCTGCGGCAAAAATTCCGGGCTGTTTCTTCCTGAGAAAACACCATATCGACCAGCGCGTTCAGCTCGGCAAACATACCAGCCTCATTATTAGAAGGAGGTTGTATTACAGTGCCGTTGAACCGGGCACTGAATGTTTTTGGCTGAAAGTCATGGCTTTGTGGATACCCACGGCCTGCCGGTATACCAGTGTCCGGATCCTGGTATTCATCCCGGTCAGCGTGGTTAAAGCCGGTCAGGACCCTTGCAGCCTGGATAATATCCTCTTCCGTGTAATTGGTATAGTCACCCGGACCCGCGGTGGGGCCGGCGCCGATCGTGTGCAACTCAAAAAATTCGCGGGCATAATTCTCGTTGGGGTTATTGACAAAATTCTGGTCGTTGTCAATATACTCCAGCATACAGTTGTCCACGACCATTTTGGTGACCAGTTGTTTGAAATTACCCAGGCATCCCCATCGCAGGAGCATCAGGTAATCGTAAAACTCCATACTGGTCCCGTAATCAGGCGTAACCGCCAAAAACTGATGGAAGAAAAAGGAAAGCCGGTGTGCACCGCCCGGATCATGCAGCGCTTCGTTCAGCCACCAGGCCATTACATACCGGCGCAGGATATCCTCTTCTGCGGGCATTTGTGCATCGGGTGGTTGGGGGGGATTGATCCAGGTAGCAGGTGAAGCGCCGGGCGAATCGGCATACACCGGCTGGTCAAGTTGAAGCGGATGAACCTGAAGCAGGGCATCCAGTGCATCTGCGGCAGTCTGCCCGGCCAGTTCGTCCACTTTGGTACGGCTATACCGAAAGCTGATGCGGCGCAGCAAATGCGCGGCACGGCGCTGCCCCAGGACGCCCTGGAGAGGATTCAAAGAAGCCATGTGGGAATAAATGTTTAAGATGATCGGTTTTGTCGCGCAGTTTTCCTGGGTTGGCTTTCCGGAGGCGGGATGGGATGTCTCTGACTGGCGTCAGCAAGAACTGCGTTTGGTGGATTAAAGAAATGAACCGAAGGATTAAGTTCACTGACAAGATTATTATAACCGTTTCTGACCGCCCCTTTTGCCCCTGTTCTGCGTTACAAACTCCTTAAATACCGTAGGGTATTCGCGTCGTTTGCGCCTTGAACAGTACCAAAACTGCCTGGTCAAAACGATTCAATAATCTTGTCAGAGAACTTAAATGCAATTGCAAGTTATCAAAGTCATAACGGAGGGATGCGGAAATTATTAGACTGCCGAATGTTAAAATTCATGCTTTTGCAAATGCCTCGGCCAGGCTGGATGTGTTTTGACCCATGTCGTTTCCCGAACCGAAAAATGTTTTACCGTTTTTACCGGCTGATTCAGATCACTGAGTGCAAGGGAGCAAATCATTTCAGGGTGAATAATTAGGAATTAAGCTTTGTACGATAAAAGTATTCGCTAACAGATTAAATCGGGGAGCGTATGTGATTCCCCAGTTGCTTCAGGAAGATACAAATGAGCTACTCGCCCCGGTTTAGTTATTAAACCAATTAAAACCATGTTATTCCTTAAAAAGTTAGCAGCAATACTATTCCTGTCGTTATTCTGTAGTCCGTTGTTGTTTAGCCAGGTCCGTTTTGGCCTGCAAGGAGGCGTAGGGTTGTCCAACCTGCTTTACCATGATCCACATCCTTATGACACTGACCCCAATGATCTGACCCCCGTATTCCAGGGTGGCGGGATGCTGGAAATTGGTCCTTCCGAAGGCGTAGCCTTTACCACCGGCCTGTTGCTCGTGGGAAAAGGTGCGCAATACAAGGATGAGACCGATTATTACGACGCAAAGTTCATTCTGCGGCCCTATTACCTTGAACTGCCTGCAAGGATTATTTTGCATGGAAGGGGGATTTACGGGGCCGTAGGTCCCTACCTTGCTTATGGTGTCCTTGGTAATTTTAAAACCAAAACGGACCCAAAAGGTACGGAAGGCAGAAAAAGTACTTATAGTACACCAATAAGGTTTGGTAATTCGGACGATGACGACCTGAATCCATTCGGATTCGGAGTTACGGCTGTTTTCGGATTTGAAACCAGGTCCGGTTTCCGGATACTGCTCCAGGCGGAGCACTGTTTTACTGATATGGTGCCAAAGGATAAGCGGGATTATCCGGATGTTGAAAAAATTGTGCCGTATACATTCGGGCTATCGATGATGTATATGGTTAATTGATCAGCACGTGTAAGTTTATAACAGGCACTGTGGATACACAAAAGGGAAGTCCGGCCAGTTGAATAAGGTAGCCGGGCTTCCCTTTTGTAAATGTGCTTTCAGTGCTTATTTGCGCCTGCCTTTTTTAGGGATATTGCTTTGCTCAACAGCATATTCGACCTCCACCTTCAGGCTGTCAAACTTGGTTGTCAAAAAGCGTTGGATCTGGGTGTCGTGATCTTTGTCCAAAGGCTGCTTGCAGGATATCAGGACAGTAACCAAGCTATCTTTTTTCCCGGTTTGGTAGTACATGGGGACTACACCAAAGGCCGTTATATTTGTATCTACGGCAGCAATTTCAGTTAGTATTTTAGCCTCCCAGGCTTTTCGCACATCGATTTCATTTAGCTGTGTATTGAGCTTATGCACCGAGTCTCGCCAGATTAGGAGCTGTTGTTCTGCTTCATTTCGATATGCGCGTTCCTTCTCAACAATGTATTCCCGGGCCGATTTAAAGTTAATGGCGGTACTGTCCAGGCTGTAGTATTTCCGCCGGTTCAGGATCTGCTGCTGGGTGAGGCTGTCCGGTTCTCCAAGGCTAAAAACCTCGATACTGTTATTACCATAGGAAACTTTGGTTTTAAGGATAGGGATATTCATGGTCTCCACCTCCTTGGTAAGAAAGTCCTGTGCGTGTTTGTCAAAATCGTTTTTCCGGTAGAGGTTATAGGCGAGCCAAAGGCTGGGCAGAATGGTACAGATGATCACAAAGGCGACGATCCGGGTCACCCGTTTTTTGGCACCTTCTTCGTATTGCCGCCGGCGGATGCGCAACGCCAGTTTAGTGACCAGCATAGTGGCAAAGGCGATCATGACCGAGTTAATAACAAACAGGTACAATGCCCCTGCCAGGTACATGGGTTCCCAATTGGCGAGGCCGTACCCAGCCGTACACAGTGGGGGCATCAGGGCGGTGGCAATCGCTACTCCCGGTATAATATTGCTCCCTTTTTCTTTTCTGGTATAAGCGACAATACCTGCAATACCGCCGAAAAAACCGATAAGCACATCGTAAATGGTCGGATATGTACGGGCGTCCATTTCAGGCGTAGGGTCGTCAAATGGCGAAAGCCCGAAAAACAGCGTGGAGGTGAGCAGGCTGATAAAAACGAACGTGAGGAAATTCCGGCCTGCCGTTTTTAACAATTCAAAATCAAACGTAGATAACGCAAAACCGGTACCGACGATCGGTCCCATTAACGGGGAGATCAACATCGCCCCGATAATAACGGCTGTGGAATTGGTATTCAACCCGACTGATGCGATCAAAATAGCCGCCACCAAGGCCCACAGGTTAGTCCCTTTGAATTCACAACCGGTTTGGATGCTCTCCTTGATGGCTGCGGTCTCTTCCTGATCGGCCCGGAGATCAAAGTAATATTTTAATATGTTTTGCATGGTAAAAGCGGGTTTTAGTATCGTATTTCATTTAGGGCATAAAGGGGGGAGTTCAATCGCTTGTATTTTGACGAGGCATATGCACCACCCGTTGTGGGAACGGAATTTCTACGCCATGCTCCCGGAATGCTTTGCAGATCGCAAACCGGATATCGCTTTTTGTATTTTCTACGCCGAATACCTCTTTGGTCCAGAAGAGTACCTCAAAGTCGATCGAGGAATCGCTAAAGTTCAGGATGCGGGCCCTGGGAACACGCTCAGGCGAAACGTGGGGGTGACTTTGTGCAACATCGATCAGGATATCCCGGACCTCTTCCACATTCGAATTATAGGATACCCCGACAACGATATCAAACCGCGATAGCGCTTTGTGGTGGGTCCAGTTGATCAGTTTCCCCCCGGTAATAACAGAGTTGGGGAGAATAATATATTTCTCGTCCCGGGTTTTGACAAGAGAAGTCCGCAGGTTAATTGCCTGTACCCGGGCAACAATGCCATCCACCTCAATTACATCATCCACTTCCACGGATGCGTCGGCAAGCAAAATGATTCCGGAGACAAAGTCATTGAACAGGTGCTGCAATCCCAGGCCAATACCAACCAGCAAGGCAGCAGAACCGGCCATCAGCACGGTGAGTTTAACCCCCAGGCTTTCCAGGCCGATCGCTATGGCAATAACCAACGATACATACCGTATGATCTGGTACAAGGCGTATTTACGGCCGGGGTCCATTCGTCTGGAGCGGAATATTGCCTTGCGGAGGATATACAGGATTGTCCAGGTGACCAGGATAAGTATACCAAGTGCTACCAGGTGGTAAACGGACAAAGAGTAATCCCGGAACCGGAACAGGTTGTAATTGAGAAATTCTTCCATGCTGTACAAAATTACCTTTGACAAAGAAAAAGGGTTACCCCGAAACTCGGAGCAACCCTTTCACAAAAACACGGAGATATTTAGTTTTTCGTCAATTTATACGTGTAAACCGCCTTGTTCAGGATCAGGTCTATGGTATAATTGCCGGCTTCAGCAATGGGAATGTCTGCTCCGCCGTACTCCAGGGAGCCATTGGCATCATCATCGCCCAGGTTGATCACCCAATCGTCGTTGGCGCGGAACTTGATCTTACCGCCTGCGGTCAGATCAAGCGTCAGCGTCAGCTTGTTGTTGACATCATCGAAAACCATATCGGTGTCGTTATCCCAACCGGTAGGCGTAGCATCTCCGATAACACCCCAACTGGTGAGTTCGTATTTGTGCGTCAGGTCGTTCAAATTGACATTCAATTTGTACATACCAGCTCCGGAGGCAGCCGTAATATCTGTACCGCCTGCATCCAGGGTGCCGTCGGCGCCGGTATCGCCATAGTTGACATCCCAGCTCGGCCCATCCGTGTACTTGAAGGTGGGCGATGCGTCATTCATGTAGATATATCCCTCAAACCGGCCGTCACTCTTGAGGGAATAAATTACTGTATTGTCATCCGCCGGGTTCCAGCCCTGGTAGTTGCCCGGTACCTGCAATTGCGGATATACGATCACGATCGTATAAGGCGTAACCTTCAGGGTGATCGGCGCAGAATATACGACATCTACCTCCGGACTGACCTTGACCGACAGGCGCATTTCAATTTCTGATTCGGCTTCACCTGGCAGACTGAGCGTGGTGAACAGCGAAGTATTGAATTTTGAAACGGTGCCATTCCAGGAGTCTCCGGTGCTCGTACCTACGATAACCGGATTGGCAAAGTCGTTGCCGGCACGGTCGATTTCAATAGTATAAGTGGCAGCGGCCTGGAAGCCAAAATCAGCCGGCGACCAGGTTACAGTAAAGGCATTGTCCGCATTGTCTTCCAGCAGCACAATAGCATCCTGATCGACCGGACTGGTAATTACCGGAAGTTTCATGACACTGTAAACCGTGCCCGGAAAAAACTCCCCTTTCCCACAACTGAGTGCAAAAAGCACTACAGCAGTGGTCATTAGATATAATATCTTCTTAATCATTGTTTTAATCTTTTTAGAATTAATAACCAGGGTTCTGCGTCAGGTTGGGGTTCGCACCGATGTCAGAAGCCGGGATCGGGAACACATCGTAGAAAGACGGCCGCGATTCGCCGGTTGCCGAATTCCCCTTCCAGGGCCACAGGTAGTCGGTTTCGCTGAACTTGCCAAACCGGATCAGGTCCGTACGGCGATGGCCTTCCCAGTACAGTTCACGGGCGCGCTCATCCAGAATGAAGTCGAGGTCCATGTCGTCAAGTGTGACATTGCCAGCAGTACCGGCATAAGCACGTTCCCGGATCTTATTGACCAGTTCAAGGGCGAGGTTGATATCACCACCCGCACCACCGCGACGGATTGCCTCAGCATACATCAGGTAAGCATCCTCAATGCGGAACATGGGGAAGTCGGTATCTACCCAGGTCAGGTTGGAGCCTGGTGTACCGTCGGAGCGCATGTTGGAGAACTTCGTGATGGCGTATCCTTCCGTGAAGATGGCTACATCCGATATCTCCAGTGACTGACCATCAGTGTGGAACAGCGCACGGCGATCGAAGATCGGCCGCTCGATGGAGTACGTGTAATCCGGCCGGTCGATGTACAGTTTGAACAGGTAGGTGCCAGCATCCGATATGCTAATATTATCACCATCCTGCGACAAGATGCCATCGGCACCGGTATCGCCATAGTTGATCACCCAGTCATTATTAGCGCGGAACTTGCATGCGCCGGCAGTAAGATCCAACTGGACCGTCCAGGCATCTTCTGCCGGATCATATGTCATGTCCGAATCGATATCCCAGCCGCCAGGAGTAGCATCGCCGATGAGCCCCCAGGTCGTTTTCGTCATTGTATACGTGTTGCTGTTCAGGTCGACCTTGAGCCTGTAATACCCAGCCTCGGGGGCTAAAATGTTATCGCCCCCGGCGTCCAGCGTACCATCAGCACCGGTGTCACCGAAGTTGAAATCCCAGTTCGGGCCCAGGGTGAATTTGAATTCTGTGGCCTCCGTGAAATTAACATACCCCTCGTAGGTGTTATCGTTATTGCGCGAGCTGAGTTGGTTGCCGGTTGCCGGATCCCAGCCCTGGTGACCACCTGGCACATAAATTACCGGGTAAGTAGCCGTATTGCCGTCATTCGGAGCGACCACTACATTGCCACCCGTAGCCGGGAATTTGGCAACAAAGGCGCTGGTGGTGCGGGTACCGCCCCAGCCACCGTCAAGTCCGTAAGCAGACGGGCTCATGCTACCGCCAACGGCTGCATGGCAAACGAACGTCATGCCACCCCAGGTGCGGGTATGTGTGCCGTCGAATAAAACCGGGAAGATAATGCCGTCAGCCTGGTCGTTATCCGCCATAAACATGCGGGTATATTGCGGGTCCATGGTATAACCGGCATCGATGATCTTTTTAGTGTACGTAATACAATCGGTATAGCGCTCTCGGCCGGTGTACACATCGGCATTCAGGTATAATTTGGCCAGAACCATCCAGGCTGCTGCCTGATCGGCGCGGCCGTATTCATTCTGGTGCGGAGCAACAAGATCGTTCTCGATTGCGGTCAGTTCACTTTCCACATAGTTAAAGATCTCATCAGCAGAGCCCTGGCGTGGGAAGAAGGCGCCAACGGCGTCTGCCTCCGTTACGAATGGTACATTACGGAACATATCCAGTGCATGCCAATAGCTGAGCGCGCGCAGGAAGCGGGCTTCCGCGCGATACTTAACGATCTCGGCGCGCAGTGCTGCATCAACACCACGGCTGTCGAGCTTGGCATCCGTCGTTTCCCGGATAAATTCGTTACAAAGCGAGATCTGGTAAAAGATCCGGTTGTACATAGCAGTGACGAATTCATTTTGTGAATCCCAGTCCTGCTGTTCGTAGTCATGGATGTTACCGTCATTCCAGGCAATAACCGCCTCATCAGTGGTCAGTTCCTGTGCTTTCCAGTATTGGCGGACATAAGTAGAGAAACCCTCGTCAATGCCGCTGATGTCGGGCTGGCCGTCGGGTCCGGACTGGCCGCTGACAGAAAGACCGGCATACAACTTGGCCAGTACCTGGCGGTAGGTGGCCGGATCGTCGTATACCGTTGCCGCCGTAGTTTCATTCGGGTTGATCGGAATGGTATCCAGGTCTTTGACGCAGGAAACCACAAAAAGGGTGACGCCCAGGAGTAAGAGCGAGCCTATTTTATAAGATTTAAAAACCATTGTTTTTACATTTTTTTGTTTAGAAACTGGCGTTCAGGCCGAACAGGAATGTACGGGAACGCGGGTAGATATTATCATCAATCCCATCGAACTCTTCCGGATCAAGGCCCTGGTATTTGGTTACCAACAGGGGGTTTTGGACAGAACCGAATATCCGCAGACTGCGGATAAAGCCCATTTCTGCAAAGGAATAGCCCACAGTTACATGATCCAACCGCAGGAAGGAAGCATCCTGAATGAAGTGATCGCTGAAATACCGCGGAGTGGTAAAGTCAATTTCCTTGTATACCGACTGAATGTTGCCCAGGTAACCCGTGCTGGCATACAGGCGGTTGTAGTCGGTTTGTTCGGACTGACCGTTGTTGTACAGGTAGTTGCCAATGCTGGCGCGGCCACCCGTTGAGATATCAAAGCGGCCGAAATTGATGTTGGTATAGAATCCAATCAGCAGATCCGGTGCAGGCTTCTGGTAGAGGTACTGGTCAGCCGGAGTTATCTGTCCGTCTCCATTCCGGTCTACATACAGGCCTTCAATAGGTATACCTACTTCATCATATACCTGCTCATACACATAGAATGAACTGGCAGGGGAGCCGACGCTATGCCGCTGGATGTAGTTACCTACACCACCCTGGATAAGGCCGACAGCAACACCCAGGTAATTGGGGTCGTCTGTTGCGGTCAGTCGGGTGATCTCATTCTTATTGGCAGTAAAGTTGGCGCCCAGTTCCCAGGTTACTTTTGAACTCTTGACCGGAACCGTATTTACCGATAACTCGATACCCCGGTTTTCCAGGTCGCCGACGTTTGTGTTAATGAAGTTGGTCAGGTTGGTACCTGCCGGAACCGGGATAAAGTTGATCAGGTCCGTTGTCTTCCGGTAGTACACTTCCAATGCACCATAGATTCTACCATTGAACATTTCATAGTCAATACCGGCGTTGTACGTTGTCGTCTCCTCCCACTTGATATTGGAATCATAGCCGTTTGGACGAAGTGTGGTTACAAACTCGTCTCCAAACTGGTATTGAGCCGTTCCAAGACTGGCCTGGTAACGGGCCAGATACGGATAGTAATCTGTACTAATGTCCTGCTGACCGGTTTCACCATAGCTCAGGCGCAGTTTAAGTGCATTGAGCATGCCCGAACGGCCATCCATGATCTTCCATGCAAAAGCAGCGGATGGGAACATCCCCCAGCGGTTGTCCTCGGAGAAACGGGAGGTGCCATCGCGGCGCAACGTGAACGTGAACAGGTATTTGTCGTGAATGTTGTAATTCAAGCGGCCGAACCAGGACAGCAGGTAATATTCACGAAGATCCTGCGTGGTGACGCCATCGGGATTGGCTGAGTTGACAGTAGTAGTCTTATCGTCAAAGTGGAAATGCTGCCAGGAGTAACCGGCCATTGCATCCATCGAGGTGTTGCCAAAATCCTTGACATAGTTCATGTAATACTCCAGGAGTTTGTTCGTCTTCACCTGGGAGTAGGAACGATTCAAACCATTGGTGGTATACGCACCCGAGTATTCCGGCGGCTCGATCACGCTGCCTTCACCATCCGCCTTGTCATAGGCAACGTTCAGGTTTGCCCGCAGTTCCGGCAGGAAGCCAAAGCGGTAATCGATCTGCGCATTGGTAATGATCCGGTTGATATCCGAATTGTCGTCGTGCAGATTCAACTGCGCGATGGGGTTGTCGGGCGGCAGCGGGTTGGGCGTACCGTCGGGATTGGTATACGTAAAATATCCGCCATAAGGGCTGTTGGAATCCAGGATCGGTTGCGTCGGGTCAAAGAAAACAGCTGAACCGATGGCGCCACGATTGGCAAACTGGTTCTTGGTCTTCATCCCTTTGGCATTCAGGTTGATCTGAAGCCGGTTGTCCATGAAGCTCGGGTTAAGACTCAGGGCACCGGTCAAACGGTTGAAATTGTCCGTTTTCAGGATGCCGTCCCGGTCGGTGTAGCCAAGGGATACCCGGTACGGAACAACGCCCACACCGCCAGATACAGCCACGTTGTGGTCCATACCGAAGGCGGTTTGGTAGATCTCATCCTGCCAATTAGTGGTTGCTGTACCCAGCAGGTCGCGAGCAGGGTGACCATCCGCAAAACGGGTGTTGATCAGGTCCCTGAACTCATCGGCAGACAATACTTCAACTTCATTTGCCCGCTTGGCAAAGGAGAAGTTGGCAGTGTAGTCAACGCCAATTTTCCGCTTCAGTGATCCTTTTTTAGTGGTGATCAGGATTACACCGTTAGAAGCACGTGATCCATAAATGGCTGTGGCTGAGGCATCTTTAAGCACCGTAAAGGTGGCGATGTCATTCGGGTTGATCACGTTGAGCGCGCTACGGCCGCCGGCGCTGGATTCGTTGCCTACGGGCACACCGTCAATTACGATAAGCGGATCGTTAGAGGCACTGAGGGACGAACCGCCGCGGATTCGGATGGTGCCGCCGCCGCCCGGGTCAGAGTTGGGCGTGACCTGTACCCCGGCGATCTTACCGACGATCAGTTCCTGTGGAGAGTTGAGGGCGCCTTTGTTGAAGTCTTCTTCATCGACGGCCAGGATTGCGCCGGTGGCATCCTCCTTTTTTACAATACCGTAACCGATGACCACGGTCTCCTGAAGTGCCACACCCGGCATCATCGTGAAGTCGCGCACCGAAACGCCACCGAACTCAACGGTAATGGTTTCGTAACCCGTGTATTTGACTTCCAGTTGGGTCGTCCCTTCCGGCACTTCAAATGAATACCGGCCTTCAAAGTCAGTAATGGCACCGGCCGTTGTACCTACGGCGCGAACGCTGGCACCGATAAGTGGTTCACCGTTTTCGCCATCTCTGACAACACCGCTGACCTGCCTTTGGGCATAGGCAAAACCGCTGCCAAAGAGCACCAGGCAAACCACGGCAATGATTGGTTTAAGTTTAAAATACTTCATACGAATTGAGTTAATTTAATGATCTTTCTTACACCATGAGTATGCCTGTCCTGGGTGTAGACAGACAAGCATCCAGCCGTTGGGGAGGATATTAAAAGGACGATTCAACAGGGAAGTGGCGTTTTACTAAAAAAAACGACAACTTATTTGGTGATAAAAGATAAGGGCAGAACAAAGTCGTGAAACTGTGGTGCGACTTTATTGGGCGAATATCTGTAGAAATTTACAAAATGAAAATTCCTTGTTCCTTTTGTGTTAAATTTTTACAAGGATTCTGATAATCGCCGCCCGGATGCAGAATACCGGACCCCGGTATGATAAACCGTTCAGGTCGGGCGTAAACGTATCTAAAAATCAAGCATTCGCTTATGATCTGAATTACTATTCATACTAACCAATGTCGTTGGCCGGGCCGCAGTCTTTCCCTACCCTTGCCCTTAATAGTACAACTTTAAACATGCACGTTTTATGAAGACAACGTATAAGCGATCCTGGGCAGAACCCTACAAAATGAAAATGGTGGAATTGCTCCGGATGACTACACGGGCACAACGCCTGAAAGCAATCCGGGAGGCCGGATTCAACACGTTTCTGTTGCGGTCTGAAGACGTTTATATTGACCTGCTGACCGATAGCGGCACTTCTGCCATGAGCGATCATCAATGGGCCGGTATGATGCTGGGTGATGAAGCATATGCCGGCAGCCGAAACTTTTATCACCTGGAAAAGTCTGTACAGGATCACTATGGATATAAGTACCTGATTCCGACCCACCAGGGGCGGGGCGCTGAACATATTCTCTCGAAGATCCTTATCCGGCCCGGCGATGTCATTCCGGGTAACATGTATTTCACAACCACACGGCTGCACCAGGAATTAGCAGGCGGAACCTTTGTTGATGTGATCATCGAGGAAGCGCACGACCCGCAGAGTTTGCATCCGTTCAAGGGCAATGTTGATTTGGATAAACTGGAAAAACTTATCCGGCAACACGGATCCGAGCGCATTCCTTATGTATGCATTGCGACCAATGTCAACATGGCAGGCGGCCAACCGATCAGTATGGAGAACCTCCGGGAACTGCGCGCCCTTACTCAAAAACACGGTATCCGGATCATACATGACATGACCCGGGTTGCCGAGAATGCCTATTTTATTCAGCAAAGAGAGCCGGAGTTCGCCCATACGCCTATCCGCGAGATCGTGAAGGAGATTTGCTCCTATACCGACGGAGCCACCATGAGTGCCAAAAAGGATGCACTGGTGAATATCGGAGGCTTTCTGGCTACGAATGAATGGGATGTGTTCGAAGAAGCCCGCAATATGGTAGTCGTGTATGAAGGATTGCATACATACGGCGGACTTGCCGGCCGGGATATGGAAGCAATGGCAATCGGGATCAAGGAAAGCCTTGATGATAACCATATTCATGCCCGGGTTGGTCAGATCGAGTACCTGGGGCATAAAATGGAAGAGTTTGAGATCCCCGTCGTACATCCGATCGGTGGACACGGCATCTTTGTAGATGCCCGTCGATTCCTGCCACACCTGTCTCAGGATGAATTCCCGGCACAGACGCTCGCCGCTGAGGTCTATCTGGATTCCGGGGTGCGGACCATGGAACGCGGGATCGTATCTGCCGGTCGCAAACCGGATGGCCAGCATTATTATCCCAAGCTGGAACTGGTCCGCTTTACGGTGCCACGCCGGGTGTACACCCAGGCACACATGGACGTGATCGCGGAATCAGCCGCTGCCGTGCTAAAACGCCGGAATCGGATAAAAGGGTTGAAAATGGTATATGAGCCCAAATACCTGCGGTTTTTCCAGGCACGGTTTGAGCGCCTTTAGCCTGTTGTGAACCAGTGCAAAGCAGTGATTTAAAGGCGGTTGTCAATTCCGGCTGTCACGTACGTCTGCCGGATGATCCTAACCGCCTTTGAATCACACTTTCTGTAATTACATACCCGACAAACCGGAAATTTCGTTTAATCTTTAAAAACTAAGCTGCTATGCCTATTACTGCACTTCTCCTCATCCTGTTGGCCGGAATCTGTGGGTATGTGATCGGGGTTTTACACGGCATTCTGTTCATGCCGGAAGAAACGGTAAAAAGGATCAAGGACATGATCCGATAGTTGTATTCCGGCAGCTATAGGCTTATTTGTACTGTTGTCCGTTTTTCAATACCAGTTCTACCTGGCGCAATGCATGTATATCTGCTGCCGGGTTGCCCCGTACCGCAATAATGTCTGCTAGCATTCCGGCGCGGATTGAGCCTAGTTTGTCTTCCAGATGAAATACCCGTGCGTTGACACTTGTAGCCGCTTTCAGGGCCTGTACAGGTGTCATGCCATATTCCACCATTAATTCGAGTTCCCGGGCGTTATCGCCGTGCGAAAAGACCCCGGCATCTCCGCCGGCACAGATCGTTACACCGGACTGGAGCGCCATTCGGAATGCCTGCTTTTTCACCCGGATCCGTTCCGGCTCCGGATCAACGCCCTTTCGCCAGCCCCGGTATTCCAGTATCGCCTCGGCTGCTGCCAGTGTCGGGCACCAGGCTACCTCTCTGTCTGCCATCAAGACAAATAAGGTCGAGTCTGCGCCGTCGCCGTGTTCGATGGTTTCCACACCTGCCAAAACCGACCGGCGGATACCTTCCGGCGTTGCGGCATGTGCAACAACCGGCCGGCCGCTGCTGCTTGCAGTGCGGACCACAGCCTGCAGTTCCTCCAGTGTGAAGGTAGGCTTAGCCGTCCCGTCAGGCCCCCAGCGGTAGTCTGCGTACACTTTCACTATATCAGCGCCATTTCCGATCTGGATGCGCGCTACTTTTTGTAGTTGTTCCACACCATCGGCTTCTTCTGCTCCTTTGGGAACCTGTACATGTGGAGCGAATCCTTTTGGACCATAACTGCCGCTTGCAACAATAGCCGGACCGGCCACGAGCATCCGCGGGCCCGGGATCAGGCCTTTTTCAACAGCGGTCTTAATGCCTACATCGGCATAGCCGGCGCCTTCGGAACCCAGGTCGCGTATGGTGGTAAACCCAGCCTCCAGGGTTGCCCGAAGATGCCCTGTGGCCCGGATAACCCGTTCGGCTTCAGACTCCACTAAAACCTGGTCATTCCAGGATGTTTCATTATACGGATGGAGCAAAACGTGGCTGTGCCCTTCTATCAGGCCTGGTAAGACTGTCATGTCTGTTAGCTCGAGGATCCTGGTGCCAGTAGGTATCCTGATGCTGTTTTCCGGGCCTGCAGCGCGGATATAGGCGCCTTCCACTAATACCGACCAGTTCTGGTGCATGGTGTTTCCGTCAAAAACCCGGTCTGGTCGCAGGAGCAGGGTGGGGGATTCGGATACCTGCGCTGCAATAGTATGATGAAAGAGGAAAAAGAGGAGGGGCAATATAAACGGATGGTTCATGCGAATGCTTTTTTGTTCATAGATTCGTGGCCTGCAAATGCCGGTTGTCAAATATAGAGCTCCTGCTCCCTTTTACCGGCTCCTGGTTTACAGAATGGCTAATTCATTTCCATACCATGAAACATATTGCTCCCTTTTTATCTACCGTACTTATTCTTGTTCTTTCCCTTCAGTCGCAGGGGGGGCATGCTCAGGAAGTCCGGACCCATCTAAATATCGACACCGGCTGGAAATTCAGTTTTGGACATGCCCAGGATCCGGCCCGGGACTTTAATTTTGGAATCCCTACGATCTTCTCCAAGTCCGGTGGTGTCGCCGGAACAGCAATTGATCCTAAATACAACGATAGTCTTTGGCGGGATCTGGATTTGCCCCATGACTGGGCAGTCGAGCTCCCTTTTGTCGAAGATCCGGCATTCAATGTCATGGCGCATGGCTACAAGCCGGTAGGGGGTAATTACCCTGCCACCAGTATCGGGTGGTACCGCAAACGCTTCACTGTAGAGGCGACCGGGCCGGGACAACGCTATCAGCTGCAGTTTGACGGTGTTTTCCGGGATGCGGAATTCTGGATCAATGGTTTTTACCTGGGAAACAACAAGAGTGGATATATCGGTGTAACCTATGACATTACGGATTTTTTGCGCTACGGAAGCGAAAATGTACTGGTCGTCCGGGTAGATGCCACCCAATATGAAGGCTGGTTTTATGAAG
The DNA here is from genome assembly GCA_006226345.1 of Bacteroidota bacterium. Lineage (GTDB taxonomy): Bacteria > Bacteroidota > Bacteroidia > Chitinophagales > Saprospiraceae > M3007. Next base: position 19,812 of record SBHD01000286.1, read on the forward strand.
GTGCCGGAATATACAGGCATGTTTGGCTCAACAGCTATAACCCGGTGCACATTGCCCATGATGGGATTTTTACCTATTCACAGGTCAATGGAAAACAGGCTGTAGTTATAGTAGAAACAAGTGTTGAAAACCAGGGGAATGCGTCGGCAGATGCTACCGTTACCGTGCTGTTGAAAGACCGGGCGGGTAATGTAGTCGTTCGTTCCAAACCGCAGTCTGTTACTATAGGCATGGATGACAGTCAACTGGTCCGGTCGGAACTCGTGCTGGAAACCCCCAGACTTTGGGAACTCCAAGACCCGTATCTGTACCGGGTACAAGTGGATGTGGCCGTTGGAGGGCGATTGCAGGACCGGCAGGTGCAACGTTTCGGGATCCGGACCGTTGAGATCCGGACCAACGGCGTTTTCCTGAACGGCAAACACCTTAAGTTACAAGGCACCAATTGCCACCAGGACCATGCCGGTGTGGGGAGCGCCTTGCCGGATTATCTGCAGTATTATCGGATCCGGCTGCTGAAGAACCTGGGTGTCAATGCATACCGGACCAGTCATAATGCACCTACTCCCGAATTGCTGGACGCCTGCGATAGCCTGGGTATGCTGGTTATGGATGAGCAGCGTCTGCTGAACAGCAGTCCCGAATATATGGATCAGTTTGAGCGGCTGCTGAAACGCGACCGCAGCCGGACCTGTGTGTTTATGTGGTGTATTGGCAATGAGGAAGGCTGGATCCATACCACTGAAACCGGTAAACGTATCGCCCAAACATTCATCCGGAAACAACAGGCCCTTGATCCCACCCGCACCTGTACGTATGCTGCCGACGTGCCCAATGTATATAAAGGTGTTAATGAGGTAATCCCGGTACGGAGCTTTAACTACCGGCAATTTGCCGTGGCTGATTATCACCGGGACCACCCGGAGCAACCTATTATCGGTACGGAAATGGGTAGCACCGTCACATCCAGGGGTATGTATGAAAAAGACAGCATCCGGGGATATGTACCGGATCAGGATATTACAGCACCCTGGTGGGCCAGTACCGCAGAAGCCTGGTGGACATTAGCTGCTGAAAATGACTTTTGGCTCGGTGGTTTCGTCTGGACCGGGTTTGACTACCGGGGCGAGCCCACACCGTTCCAATGGCCGAACATCAATTCGCACTTCGGCATTATGGATATGTGCGGCTTCCCGAAGAATCTTTACTATTACTATCAGTCCTGGTGGACGGACAAGGATGTGCTCCACATTTCGCCACACTGGAACTGGCGGGATAAAGGCCGAGAACCGATTGAAGTGTGGGTCGACACCAATGCGGATTCTGTTGAATTATTCCTGAATGATAAAAGCTTGGGAAGCAAGTTGATGTCTCGGAATCGCCACCTGAAATGGACCGTAGAATATGCACCTGGTACGCTGAAGGCCGTAGCTTACAAACAGGGCCGGGTGTTTTCCAAAAAAATAGAAACGACCGGTCCGCCGGCGGAGATCGTACTGACGCCGTATAAAACAACGATGCTGGCAGATGGGAAAGACGTTACGGTAGTAAATGTCTCGGTCTTCGACCGGGAGGGCAGGGAAGTGCCGAATGCCAATAACCTGATCCGGTTTTCCATTGAAGGAAACGGGAAGATCATCGGCGTTGGTAACGGGGATCCGTCCTGTCATGAACCGGATATCTGTGCGGATGGTGCCTGGCAGCGCAGCCTATTCAATGGAAAATGCCAGGTGCTGATACAGGCCGGTACCAAGCCGGATATGATCAAATTCGAGGCGACTGCTCCAAACCTGTGGAAGGGATCCACCGATATTCAGACCGTTCCTCCCGTCAGTGTAGGCGTGATTACAGCGGATGATGCCTACCAGCTGACCCGGGATCAGGCAAAGCCCCGCACGGTGGACAGGATGATCGGCGCGGACATTTCGTTTTTGCCTCAACTGGAGGCCAGGGGGATCAAATTCAGGGAGAACGGGGAGGAGAAGGATGCCATCGAACTATTGCGCGAACACGGGTTTAACTACGTTCGGCTGCGTATTTTCCACAATCCGGCTTCGGAAAACGGCTATTCGCCTCAAGACGGATTTTGTGATCTGGAGCATACGCTGCAGATGGCTAAACGCGTGAAAGCTGCGGGGATGAAACTCTTACTGGATTTTCATTACAGCGACTATTGGGCTGATCCCGGCAAGCAGTATAAACCCAAGGCGTGGGAGGGTATGAAATTCCCGGCCCTGAAAAAGGCGCTTTACGACTATACATACGAGGTGGTCAGCAAACTGAAGGAGCAGGGGACTACACCCGATATGGTCCAGATTGGAAATGAGATCAATCACGGCATCGTTTGGCCCGAGGGGAATGTAAGCCACCTGGACAGTCTCGCCCAATTGCTCAACGCCGGTACCAAAGCCGTAAAGGATGTCGATCCTTCGGTCGTAATGATGTTGCACGTAGCTTTGGGCGGGCAGAATGACGAGTCGGTTTTCTTCATTGACAACATGCTCAAACGCGGGGTGCATTTCGATGTGATCGGCGAATCGTACTATCCAAAATGGCACGGCACCCTGGACGACCTGCGTGACAACCTGCACGACCTCGTCCGGAGATATAATAAGGATGTGATCGTAGTGGAATACTCTGCCCGCAAGGAGGAGGTGCACAAGATCACTTTTAGCCTGCCTGGCGGAAAAGGAAAGGGGACTTGTATCTGGGAACCGCTGAATACCTGGGAAGCCCTGTTTGACCGGGAAGGGAATTCAAATGATTACCTGCAATGGTATGACCGGTTCAAAGCAGAATATCTGCAAGACTAGAAGGTGCGGATATTGGTTCAGGGCATTTTTTCCAGGCCGGAATTAATTCTGCCATTGAAGATCATCCATCCGGCAACGAGCAGGAAAAAACACCCGATCAGAATATTCAGGGCAGTGTGCCAGGGTTTCAGGTACTCCGCCAGGTAGGCACCACCGTAAATATAAGGCGCGAGACCGACGGCTATTCCGGCCAGGCAACCTGATGCGTATACATTGAATTGCGATACCCGGGGTGGGAGCACATCACGGGCAAGCAGGGTAGCATTGGTGCCCAGCCAGTATAGGATCATGCTGGGATTCAGCAACCGGAAAATCAGGCCACTGACCAGGCTGCTCTCCAGTGTTGCCGGAGTGAAGATAGAAGTGGTGCCAGGCTCCCGGAAAAACGCAGTGTGAAAACTGGCCAGGGCCAACACTACCAGTAGAATAAGGATCGTGCGGTTGAGCAATCGCCGTACAATGGTTCTTTCCAGCAGCTGCTTCAGCCCTCCTAATGATAACCGGATGAACAGAACCTCTAACAGCAGCATGCCGGCGGCGAAATAAATCGCGGTGTAGACCCCGGACTGTAGACCGACCTGCAACAGGGTAAGGTTGACCGGACTGATCGGTAGCGTGCCGGCAATGCCTAAACCGAGGCCTGTCAAAAAGGTCCGGACTGAAGGGTTATATTGAAACAGTGGATGCATAGTGGCTTTACTGGCAAGGATAGGCCGGATATTCCGGTATTGTAGTATCGATGTGTATTAAATTTGAAATACTTTTCTGAAATGGATAACCCTGTAATCAGCCGTATCCTGTTCTTGTGTACCGGAAACTTTTACCGCAGCCGGTTTGCGGAAATATATTTTAATGAACAGGTGAAACATCACCACCCGGATATTTCGGCATTTTCCCGAGGCTTTGAGGTGTTTGCTGCCCGCAATTCCGGACCGCTTTCATTGCACACAAATACGTTTTTGGAGCATCTGAACATTCCATTACCTGTTCCACTGTCTTTTCCGGTACAACTGGAAGATTCCGATTTCGAGGTGGCAGATTTCACAATTGCACTGGACCATGCCGAGCATTTGCCGATGCTCCGGAAGTATTTTCCACACCGGGAATCCGAGGTGGAATTCTGGTCGTTTGCCGATGTGCAGTTCGCTGCGCCCGAACAAGTGCTTCCTGCTTTAAAAAAGCAACTGGATGATTTTCTGGAATGTTTTATTTGACGGAACCAGGGCCGTAATACCCGAACGGACAGACATTACTGTGACAATTGAATTCAGGTATTCAGGTGGCCTGGCCGGTAGATTCGTCGAATAAACACGGCCTGTGACAACTATGGGGGTACCTATGCTGTCTTTACTTGCATTTTTCAGCAGCAAAAACTACCCATGCGGATCCTTACTACCCTTGTTGTCTCTCTGACAGCATTCCTGCTTTCTGCTCAAACCTCCATTCGCGGTGTTCTACAGGATACCGAAGGAGAAGCCGTTGTATATGCCAATATAGCACTGTTCAGTACTGCCGACAGCAGTCTGGTAAAGGCCGGCCTCAGTGACGAGACCGGCGTTTTTAATCTGCAAAGCATAAAACCGGGCATCTATTTCTTTAAAGCGACCTATTTGGGATTTGATGACCTTTATTTCCCGGAGGTACGGGTACGGGAAACACCGGTTGATCTGGGTATCCTGAAGTTTGCACCCGGCGCAGTCAAACTAGCTGAAGCTACTGTTACCGCCCAGCGGGCGCTGGTTGAAGTGAAGCCGGACCGGACGGTGTTCAATGTGGCAGGTACCATTAACAGCGTCGGAGCAGACGCCATTTCCCTGCTGCGGAAGGCGCCGAGTGTTACGGTAGACAATAACGATAATATCACCGTGCTGGGGCGATCCGGCGTACTCCTGTATGTAGATGGCAAACGGCTGCCGCTTACCGGTGAGGACCTGAGCAATTACCTGCAGAACCTGCCTGCCGATCAGATCGATCGGATTGAGATCATTACCAACCCGGGAGCCCGGTATGAAGCGGAAGGGAATGCAGGTATTATCGACATCCGGTTGAAAAAAGATAAGAACTTCGGGGCTAACGGTTCCTTTAACAGTACTTACAGCCAGGGTAAATACCACCGGGTAAATCTGAGTGGAAACGGTAATTACCGGAACAAGATCATGAATGCTTTTGGCACACTTGGATATAATGATGGGGCTGGTTTTAACGACATGGTATTCCTGAGTTACCAAAATGGCCTGATCATGGATGAGATCAACAATCACCGGAACGACTGGGACAATGTGAACTACCGCCTGGGCGCCGACTTTTTTATCGGCAAACACCATACACTGGGTTTTCTGGCCTCCGGTGGTCGTAATACGAATCAGGGCAGGTCCCTGAACAGGATTGCACTGGCGCAGCAGAACACACCCGGCCAGGTCGATAGTATACTGGTTGCTACCAGCTTGGCAGACCGGTTGCGTGACCAACAGGCGTATAACCTCAACTACCGTTTTGCCAACAGCAGTGGGCGCAGCCTCAATGTTGATCTGGATTATGGTAACTTCCGGAATGAAACCGAGCGGTATCAGCCCAACCGCTACTACGATCCAACAGAATCGGATGTGTTGACGGAGATCATCAACAGTTTTAATACTCCGGTAGAAATTGATATTTACTCCGTTAAACTGGACTATGAGGATAAATTCCTTGGCGGTATTTTGGCATTAGGCTCCAAACTCACCCGGGTCAACTCAGACAATACGTTTCTGTTTTACGATGAAGTTAATGACATTCCGGTACAAAACGACTACCGGTCGAACCGATTCGAGTACGACGAGCGAGTATACGCCGGTTATGTCAATTTTGCCCGTGAACTGGGTCCCAAATGGCGGTTCTCTGCCGGCCTGCGGGCTGAACACACCGATGCCATGGGTAACCTCCTGGCCTTTCGGCCCGAGCTGCAGGAGCCGCCGGTGAAATTCAACTACCTGAGCTGGTTCCCAAGTGGTGGCCTGACCTGGCAGCTTGCCGAAAAACACAGCCTGGCCCTGAACTACGGGCGCCGTATCAACCGGCCGGACTATAATGTACTCAACCCCTTTAATGATCAGATCAGCCAGTTGTCCTATTCAAAGGGAAATCCTTTCCTGCGTCCGGAAATTGTGAACAACCTCGAGTTGGGTTACACACTGGCATACCGGTATAATTTCAAACTTGCCTACAGCCGCACAACCGACCAGATCACCCGACTGATGTCCCCGGATGATACGGACCCGCGCGCCGGGTTCATTACCTGGGATAATCTGGCTGATCAAACGGTGGTCAGCCTGAACGTCAGTGCACCGGTCCAGATCCTGAAAAAATGGAATGCATATTTCAACGCCAGCGCTTCATACCTGGACAACCAGGCCGATTATGGCGATGGTGCGATCGTGGACGTGCAGGCCTACACCTATAATATATACCAGCAACATACCTTCGACCTGCCAGCCGGTTTTAAAGGCGAGATATCAGGCTATTTTTCCGGACCGGGTGTTTGGGGTGGCGTTTTTCTGTATGAAACCAGCTGGAGCCTGGATCTGGGCCTCCAACGTCGCTTCTGGCAGGACCGCCTCAATGTGCGCCTTAGTGCGAGTGACCTATTCTACGAAACCGGATGGGACGGTTATTCGGAGTTCAACGGCCTGCTGGCATATGGTAGTGGCCGGTGGGACAGCCGCCGGGTAAGTCTGAGCCTGTCCTATAATTTTGGCAACGAAAATGTCAAGTCACGCAAGCGCGGGACCGGCATTGAAGCAGAGGCCGGCCGGGTGGGTGACTAAGTTTAAAGTTCGGTAACCAGACCTGACTTTTGCCGCTATTGCACCAGGTTGAACATTCTCCTTTGGCGCATATATAGAAAGAGGGGCTGTCTGCTCCGGGATCTTAAGGTTATCCCGGAGCAGACAGCCCCTCCTTTTATTGAATCAAATGCTTAATGCGCAGTATTCCCGGTTCAGATCTCTTCGCCATACAGGAGCCATTTGGCCAGTTTGCCGTCAGGTCCCTGCACGAGGATGATGTTGGGGTACACGCGGATCTGACCGCCAGTAGTTTCGATCGTCCGGTTGGGGGCAGGGTAGGCGGCTTCAATCTCTGCGGTAGAAGCGCCTATACTGATATGCTTAAGCGTTTCACCTTTATAATCCGGGCTTGTAACAAGGAAATAGACCAACTGACCGCTGGCGGCATTTTCCATGATATAAAACCTGGAATTAGGGCCAGGGTGCAAGTTGTTGTAGGAACGGATATTATCGGTCACTTCGATCTCACTGCCCGGATCGGGCTCCGGAATATTGGAACTATCAATAAGAGAAAGGCCGTCAATGGTCTCGTTACCGGCAGTCGGCATGAGTGTAAGTGCGGGTTTGGCCGGCTGGATAGGTTCGCCGTTGAGGACTTTCAGGTTGTGAGCAGCCAACAGACTACCTTGTTCGGATGCTTTTGTGAAGGCTTCACGGGCTTTGGCGGTATTCCCTCCCCGGTCAGCCAAAATACCTTCCAGTACCCGGGCGTCTCGCACTGTTTTGGCGTATCCCGTCATTGAAGCCGCCTTTCCGGCATCGGACTGCGCTTTGGTCAGATCGCCAAGCAGGGCATAAGCACACCCCCGGTTGAGCCATGCCGGCGCATATTCCGGATCGAGGATAATGGCTGTATCAAAATGGGCGACCGCTTCCTTCAACATGCGGATGCGAAGTTGTTGGAAGTCTGAGATTGAACGGGTACCGGAGGAACCGAGGTCGAGTTCCAGCGGGTAGTGGTATTTAACTTCGGGTTCGGTAGGCCGGAAATAGTTGAGGGCGCCTAATACGGAAATGACCCCTGCATTATTGTAGGTTGCCGTGCTTTTAAAGTCTTGAAGCACATACGAGTAGTAGGCGTGTGCGTCTTCATACTTATTGAGTGCCATCAGCAGGTTTCCCATGTCAAACACTTCCGTTAGCTTCCGGAGCCGCTCACCCAGCTGTTTGTTATGCTCCCGGCGTTCTGCCAGGGTAGGGTAGCCCTCCAGTTTGTCCGGAAGCTCGTAGGCTTTGTAAAGCGCCGATATCAGTTCCGGACCCTTATCAAAAAGGTTAAAGCCTGCAGTATAGGCCAGGAACCCGCCGAGATAATCGGCCTGGTTCTCATATTCAGTCCCGGTTTGCGATGTATTTCCGGTGTTACCCATCCGGTGCTGCAGGTCGTGCTTTTCGTAATAATGGATCAATTCATGTCCGAGCAGGGTCGCCAGCGCTGCGTCGGCCATTTCTTGATAAGAAACGGCTACATCAAATGCTTTTTCTTCCAGCCCGATCTCGCCGGTTGCTGGATTGGTCCAGGCACCGTACCGGGCATCGCTGGACATAACAAATTTGGGGGCCGGTAATCTGCTGTCACCTTTGGTTTTAAGGAGTTGATCAAATATCCGGGATGCCCGCTCGTATTTGGTTTTATCCGGATTTGCCGTAGTTGCCGGAGCAGTGGTGCCAGTTTTTTTCAACAGGGCAAATACTGCTCCTGAGTTGGATTGCGCCGCAAGCGGGGCCATAATAATAAGGGTCAAAAGGGTCAAAAGCACTTGTTTCATGTATATAAGGTTGAATGCAGGAATAGGCGAAGTTACACACAGTGGACGATCTGTACTGGTTAATGCGAATTTGTTTGTTGCTGAACTATAGGCCATACCTTTTCCATGATAGCGGCAGGAATACCTTCAATGTTTGTCTTGTCTGCGGTAAGTTCAAAAGTGGCCAGCGATTCTTTTCCCTTGATCAGACCACCCGAAATTTGCACTTCGTTTCCGGATACGACATAATTTCCCCGGATGGCATAACCGTTTTCATAGCCGGTCGCCCTGGAATAAATGATCGGCGCCTGTGCGGGTTTTACGGTTAGCTTCTGAAAATAGGCATCCATGACATTGCCGAGGTCCAGGGGGTCATTGAATGTAACTTTATCATTGAGGGCGCTTTTGATAAATACCGGTTTCTCCTCTCCCACCGGAATATCGACCGAACTGGATTTTAACCCTATATCAAAGCTGGCGCCGGTAGTGGGGAAAGCCAGGACCGGTATCTGTACTCCGTTGATGCCTTTGGCCAGTTCAGGTACTTTATTTCGAGAATATTGGAAAAGGGTCATTACATCCACACTGTTGTCATCTCCCAGAGCTAGGCCATTCATGCCCTGGAGCAGGCTGTATGTGAGCAGCCCGTGCCGGAACATAGTGGTCTCATAACTCACCATATCTGCTGCACTGCCGGTGATAATGAACATGCCGGTGCGGTCTTTCATCCGATCCAGCGCCCGTACCTGAGCGGAATTCAGGTCGCGACTTCCACTCGCCAGATCATCCACCAGTTTGCCGGAGTTGCAGGCATCCAGGATCAATACCTGTTTCAGGGCGGGGATGGCTTTGACCCAGTCGGTGATCTCTGTCGCGGATATGGCGAAATTCTCGCGTATCGCATCGTCCTGCAGGTTTTCACTGACAATGTCTTTGGTCAGGTAATAAAACTGGGATTTTTCTGCGGTCCCGTAATTCACGCCGTGACCGGCAAAGTAGATCAGCAGGACATCCTGTGGCTGGGCCTCTTCAGCGACCTCTTCAAAAGCCTTTCGGATGGTGGTTTTGCTCGATACATCCACCCGGGTGCTGTCCTCGCTATCGGTATTCAGCAACATAATGTTTACCCGGTTCTCAAATACCCCCGGTGCAAGGAGTCGGAGCGCTGTGCTCATGGAGGCAGCATCGTGGTCGGCGAATTTTAATTTGAGTTTTTCACTGGCATAGTTAGACGTGCCGATGACAATTGCGTGAAAACTGATCTTGCGGCGGTTGAGCAGGCTGCTGCGTCGGGTGGTTCCGGGCTCGGCTCCTTTGGACGTTGGTGCCTTATATTCCAACTCCAACTCCAGGGCCTGACTTTTTAGCCAACCAGCGTCGTTGTATACCCGCAGCGCCAGTTTGTTCGTCGTATCTGGCAGGCAATACCGGTAAAAATCATCCAGCGGGAGGTTCAGGGCAAGATTCCGGTTGGGGTTGGCGTCTTCCTTGACTTCCTTCCCGTTTACAAATACGCTGAGTTTCCCGATGCCTCCATTTCGCGGAGTCAGTTTTATTTCCACCTGGGTTTTGTCCGCGTTGAGTGCAGCCACCATTTCCGGATACAGTGCCACATCCTTGAAGGTTTGGACCGAACGGGCCGGATCCTTGCTCAGGCCCAGGATCTTGGCCAGCAGGCCAGGCTCATAATACCGCTCTTTGAGCTGCTCCAATTCGATCACTTCGAGACCGACCACGAAATACATGAGGTTCATAGCTCCGGGGGAAGCGTCAAACATGCCGGACGGCGATGTCACTACCCAATCATCGGCATCCACGGCCATCAGCGTGGCCAGTTCCTTTCCGGTGTTACTGTCCCAAAGTTTGGCGGTATTGTCCAGGCTGCCAGTCAGTACAAACTTCCCATCTGGTGAAAATTTCGCCGACTGGATATCGTTTTCATGTCCTGTCAGGATGTGGAACACCTTACCATTCATATCCCATAAACGGGCTGTATGGTCAAAACTGCTGGTCAGGACCCGGCCGTTGCCGTTTGGAGAAAATGCAACAGCACTGATCCCCTTAGTGTGTCCTTCAAAGGTATGCAGGAGACTACCGTCCAGGCTCCAGGTGCGGGCAGTGTTATCGTCGCTTCCTGTTAATATGAATTTGCCATCCGGGGCGAATACGGCGGAGGTCACCCAGCCCTCATGCCCGGTGAACGAAACAGACATCTGCCCATCCAGACTCCAAAGTCTGGCTTCTGTACCTCCGGCGGTGAGGATTTGTTTTCCACCGGGAGCAAAGGAAACGCCGTTTATTACGGATTCGTCATCGGTAAGTGTTTGAAGTTCCTTGCCACTGGTGTCCCATATTTTTGCTTCAAGACCGGTAGCTGTCAGGAGCTGTTTACTTCCTTTTCCAGGTGAAAAGGCAACACTGGTAACGACATCGGGATTGTCCAACGTAAGTAGTGCCTTTCCATCCAAATCCCAAAGTCTGGCGGTATAATCATCGCCTCCGGTTAGTACCTGCATAGGCGAATCATAAGGAGAAAAGCAAACAGACCGGACCCAGCCGACGTGTCCGGTATACAATATTACCATGTTCTGTTCGGGGGCCCAGCGGCGCACGGTTCCATCCACGCTTCCGGTCAGCAATTGTTTCCCGCCATCGGCATAGGAAAAGTCAACCGCGCTGATACCCTGTGCATGTCCTTTGAAGATTTGCAGCATGTGCCCTTTCAGGTCCCAAAGGATAGCTGTGCCATCCTTGCTCCCGGTCACAAATGATTTTCCGTTGGGGGCAAATGCGACCGTTATCCTGGAAGGCGTGGTCTTGTGGCCACGGTATTCCTGAAGTTGATTGCCCTTCAGATCCCACAAGCGGGCGCTCAGGTCATGACTTCCGGTCAGGATCTGAGCGCCGTCTGGTGAGAAGACAGCCATGTTCACCTGGTCCGTATGTCCTGAAATGACCTGTAGTATCTCACCGCTCAGGCTCCACAGGATCGCTGTTTTATCGTCGCTGCAGGTCAAAACGGACTGGCCATCAGGAGCGAACACGCCGCCTTTAACCTTGCCTTTGTGTCCGGTCAGGGTTTGTAACACGGTTCCGTTCAGATCCCAGATAATAGCGGTGCTGTCCTTGCTGGCAGTCAGGATCCGCTGGCTGTCTGGTGAAAATGCCACGGTGTTGATATCCTTCTCATGCCCTTTGAATTTTTGCACTTCCTGCCCATCCAGGCTCCATAGGATAGCTTTATTATCCCGTCCGCCGGTCAGGATATATTTACCGTCTGGTGAAAAGGCGACGGACTCAATGTACTTCTTATGTCCTTCAAATCGCTGTAAGATATTGCCGTTCAGGTCCCACAGAATGGCAATTGCGTCCTGGTCGGCCGTCACGATCTTTTTTCCGTCGGGCGAAAAGGCGACGGCGGCTACTTCCTTTGTATGTCCTTTGAAGGTTCGTATCTCGTGGCCTTTCAGGTCCCAGAGTTTCGCTGTAAAATCGGTACTGCCGGTCAGTATGTATTTACCGTCGGGTGAAATGGCTATTGCTTCAATCCCTTTGGTATGCCCGATCGGCGTTACCAGTCGCGGGGTTTGGGCACAAAGTTGAGTCAGGCTCAGGATAAGAAATAGCAGGAACGTTGATTTTTTCATGGAAGGGAGTTTGAAACTGCCGGAATTATAAAATTCTAAAGAATTGTTTTAAGTACCACATAAAATCCCGGAAGTATGCTAATACAATTACAAATATACCATAATTTTACCGGCGAATAGATTTTGCCCAAAGTCCAAATCCAGCCTGTAGCAGCCTTAAAACTGATGCGCAACAGGTTGGAAAAATCAAAACATGCCCTTTTGCTTTTATTCGGTGAACTGCGGAAGTGCTGTCGTAACAGCTTCTTTTTAGTAAAGCAGCCGGATGGCTACAACCATCTTCCGACCCCTTTGTCACTACCTCCAGACCAAAGCACCAACAGGTTGCAACTCTCCACTTTTTGAGTTCCTCGCCGGATCTGCTAATAAAGGTATGTACCTGAATAAGTAAAAAGGAGCTATTCCTGAGCATTGTTACAATAATCCACCTTTTTGATACAATAATGGAAGCAGGGGCTTTCCCTTAGGTTCTAATTTTAATGCAGGAATAATAGTCGTTATTTCTGGTACCCGGTTTGGGGCAAATAGCAAGGCATCGCATTATGAAAACAAGTCTGAAACCTGTATTAATTATACTTACCGGAATATGCCTGCCACTGGCTTCCCGGCTCCATGCCCAACAATTCAATACCGGTCTACTGCTGGATGAGGAAGGCTTTGAACAGGAGGTGGAGATGACGCCGGGCTTTAGCAATGACGGCCGGCGGGCCGGTGATCTTCCCCTGGAGTTCAGCCTGCGGCCTTTTTGTCCCAAACCTAAGAACCAGGGAGAGATAAATTCCTGTATCGGCTGGGCCATGGGGTATGGCGCACTGACCATCAGTCATGCCTACCGCGCCGGGAACCGCAATGCGGACGATATTTCAGATCACGCCTTTTCCGCCCTGTACCTGTACAACCAGGCAAAGGTCGGCAACTGTATGGGCGGTGCAAATATTCAGCGGACGGCCAGGATACTGAAAGAAAAAGGCGATTGCAAAAGTGACGATTTCGATTCGCCAAAGGCTGACTGCGAGCGGGAGCCCGATTCCGACCTGATCGAGACAGCCCAACAATTTGCCGTAAAAGACTACCTCGCCCTGTTCACCAACAGCTCCACGCCAAAGGAGAAAGTCGTGCGGACGAAAAGGAGCCTTGCTGAGGGGAAGCCGGTGATCGTCGGTATGCGGATCCGGGAGAGCCTGCGTAGCCTGAACGAGGAAGACCCGGTCTGGAAGCCGGGTACCAATGACGATAAACAGATGGGGGGGCATGCGCTGGTAGTGGTCGGATACAGCGACAAGACTGGTGAATTCGAACTGATGAACAGCTGGGGACCAAACTGGGGCGATGGCGGATTTTTCAAAATGAAATATCCGGATTTCGCCACTTATGCCGCCCAGGGCCTGCACTTGATCCTGGCGGAAGAGGAACTTTCTGCCGATGATATCGTCGGGCTCCAGCAACAGGCACAGGAGGCAGAAACGGATAAAAAGGAAGCGCTGGAGAAAGAAGAAGCGGCAACGAAGGAAAAGGAACAAGCTGAAATTGAACTCAAAAAGGCGAAAGACGCTCAGAATGCTGCTCAGATCGCTGCCGCGCAGCAACAGCTGGAGCAGGCTGCTACCCGGGAGGCTGCTGCCCGCGAACAGCAAAAGGCTGCCGAGGCGGTTATCGCCGAAGTGGAAGACCGGCTGGTCGCTCTTTACGGCGAATTTCAGGTGCGGATACCGGAGACCGACGAGTTTGGAACACTGATGTATGACGATACGGGAGGTGTAAAGTTCCGGTATCTGACCCCCCAATGGAACGGCAGCTACTATACGCTCGACAAAATGGACTGGGAGGAAGGTGACGGCTTTCAGATCATTGCCCGTGATATTAAAAAGGACCGGTATGTCTACCTCTTTAGTTTTGATGGAAATGAAAAACTCGAGGTGCACTGGCCGCGCAGCCTCCGGGCCAGCTTACATGGCACTTCCGAAGGCAGCACCGAGAGTGCACTGGTCGCGCACAAGGGGGCTGAGATACTGATCCCGGGAGAAGATGGTGTGCTTACCCGGGAGAATTTATTGGACGATAACATCTGTACCCTATACTCTTTCGATAAAATATCCGACATCGAGCAACGGCTGAACCGGCTCAAAAACCTTGGCGGGCCCTTTGAAGAGCGCCTGCAAAAAGCCTTTGGTGACCTGCTCATTCCTGCCGACAAGATCGATTACGGCAAAGACCAGATGACCTGTAAAACTGAAGTGAAAGGACAAGGCTCGGTAATACCGATCCTGGTCAAATTGCAAAATCAATGATAACCGGCTTGCTACCGGTTGGATGCTAAAACTATTGGGATAAAACCATGAAAAAGACCTTACTCTTTTTGCTGCTTATACCGGTATTAGGAATAAGCCAGGAAGCGCCTAACCTATCCTGGAAACGCATTTACGGCGGTAAAAAATCTGAAACCGCTCACGATGTGATCTCTACCTATGTTGGACAGATCGTGGTTGTAGGTGAAACAGAATCCCCTCCTGCTGAAAAAACGGACGGGCTGATGCTCCTGCTTGGCCCGCAGGGCGATACGGTATTCGAACGGCGGTATGGCGGAGAAGGAGAGGATGTCATTAAGGCCGTAGTACAAACGTATGATGGCAATTTTGTGCTGGCTGGTCATACCAATTCACTGGGTAATGGTAAGACAGATGCCTGGTTGCTGAAAGTCAATGGAAGAGGGGATACATTGTGGCAAAAAGTAATTGGCGGTCCAGGTGATGACACCTTTGAAGATATCATGCAAACAACCGACGGATACCTGGTCGCCGTCGGTGCCACCTCGGATAATGGCCGGGAGGATACCTGGGTGTATAAAGCCTATGATGACGGGGAGTTGGTGTGGCAACAAACATATGGTAATAGAGGCTTTGACATGGCAACAGCCGTCACAGAAGGCATGGATGGCAATTATGGTATTGTCGGTATAACGTCGGCGGGCAAGGGAAGCCGGAATATTTGGCTGTTTATCCTGAGCAAGGAAGCCAAGCCCCTGGCGCATCAAATCTTCGGGACCCGGCAGTGGGAAGAAGTACACAGTGTGGTGGGTACTGCCGATGGGGGATATGCACTGGCCGGGTATGCTAAAACGGTAGCGCAGAACAAGGGGTCGGGGCTTAATGACATGTGGGTGATCAAAACCGATGCGGGAGCCCAGGAGGTCTGGCAGAAGACCTATGGAGGAAACAGTAATGACAGTGCATTTGACCTCATCGAAACGCCTGACAATGGTCTGGTGGTGGCAGGTTATACTTTTTCCCACCTGATCGGGGCAAACAGACCTGCTGCCATGCTGATCAAGGTCAATGGCCGGGACGGCCGGCTGATCTGGGAACAAAAACCGCCGTTTGGCGGCTCGGGCACCGACAAACTGGCGGCGCTGGTACTGATGCCGGATGGCAGTTTGGTGTTAGCCGGCCAGACTGACTCTAAGCAGGAAGGCGCCCGCAGCCAGGATATTTGGGTGCTTCGACTGGTCCCGGAGTATGTGCCGACCACGACGCTGCCAACCGAACTTAAGTTGAAAAACCTTGAACTCAAAGGAGTCCGGAATGGTGTACTGACGGAAAACGATGAACCTGCTCTTGTATTTACCCTGGAGAACACGGGTAATTTGGATGCCTTCGATGTCCGCATCGACATACAGGAAAAAGCCGGGGTGTCGGAAGTTTCTTTCCCGGTAGGGGTGCTTGCCGGATTTATCGGTGCCGGCCGGTCAAAAACGATCAACCTGCCGCTTCGGGCAAAAAAGATAACCAAGGTGTCCACTGCCCGTTTTCAGGTACATTATTCAGATGCCAGCCGCACCCGCGGTGCCTCGGAGGAGGTCAGCGTCAAAGTACAACCGGCGGAGATCCCGTCCAATTTCCTGCAGGTCGAATGGGTCAATCCGAGTCTGGAGGAATTCCCGGGAAAAAATAAGGATGTCAAGATGGAGCGGGTCAGCGTTAAGGTACTCGCACGCAGTGACAAACCTCTGAAGCGCGGCAACTTTACGATCATGCTCAACGGCGAGCCCTACAAGGTCGGCCAGAAATCAGGTGAAGCGAGCCTGCGCTCCAAAAAGAACAACCAGCAGGATGCCTCCGGGATGTACCTCTACACGTATTCCAATATTCTAACCCTGCCGTTGGGGGATAATACCGTGGAGGTAGTGGTAGCAAATGACACAAAAAAAGAGTCCTCAGGTATTTTCCGCTTTAATTATAACGACAAACCTAATCTGCACATCATTGCCCTTGGAATACAACATGACGATCTGTTGTATACGACCAAGGATGCTGAGGATTTTGCTGCCAGTTTTCAGGGACAGGACGGCAAGGTGTTCGACAAGGTGTATATGCGAAAACTGGTCAGCGGGGATACGACCAGGGCCGGAGAAGTGCAAAC
>SBHD01000325.1 GCA_006226345.1 Bacteroidota bacterium
CGGGATCGACACCCCAAATGCGCCGGAATTAACCGGTGCGGATACGGTTTGTCCAGCTGCAGTAAGCAGTTATTTTATTATTGTTCCGCCGGATGCAGACAAAGTTGTATGGGAGGTTTCGGGTGGCGAGATATTGTCTGGAAACGACAGCAGCAGTATTGCCGTCATGTGGGGGCAAGCAAATCCGCCTGCCGGGGCCTCGGTTTGTGTCCAGATTTTAAATCCATGTGGTTTCAGCCAGGCCACGTGTATGGAAATCTCAATCACAGACCCGCCAGATATTTATGCCGGGGCTGACACCGTAGTTTGCGGAACGTCCCATCAACTATTTGTTCAGAATGGCGGGCCGGCTGGATCCGGAGTTTGGGAACAAATATCCGGGTCCGGCCAGGTCGCTTTTTCAGATAACACAGCCCCAGGTTCTACCTTAACTGTTACCGCCTCCGGGTTGTATGGGTTGCGATGGACACAAATTGATCAGGGGTGTGTGGTCAGCGACAGTCTCTCGATCCGATTTACCGCGGAACCCGAGGTGGGAGCAGTAGAATACATCTGTGGCCCGGCCGGAGAATTTTATAATGTAAAGTTTAGTATTCACGGAGGTATGGCTCCATACCAGGTCGACGGTCTTGCGTTGCAGGGCAGTGATTTTATCTCCGGATTGATCCCGTCTGGCACGGATTACCAGTTTGTTATTTCTGATGCTTTTGGTTGCACTGCAATCGTAACAGGCAATGTTTTTTGTCCGTGTACTTCCGCAGCCGGAGTAATGGAAGCCTATACACTGACCGCCTGCGCGGATCAAACGCTTATTGCCAAACATCTGGGAGGTGAGATCCTGGATGGAAATGATACATATACCTATGCCCTGCATACCGGACCTGAAGATACATTAGGTCAGATACTTGCTTTTTCAGGCATTGGCGCTTTTACGTTGCTGCCAGGCATGGTGCCGGATTCGGTATATTACATATCCTATCTGGTCGGAAACAACCTGAATGGCCTTCCGGACCTCTCCGATCCTTGCTTGGCTGTGTCAATCGCTCAGCCAGTCATTTTCAGATCTTATCCGGTGCCAAATGCCGGGGCGGACACCGCCTTATGTGGATTGTCCTTAAATCTGAGTGCTAGTCCGGCAAATGGCATCTGGACACTTGCACCAGGACAGCCTTCTTCTGGTTTTCCGATTATATCGGATCCTCAGGATCCGGCTGCTTTGTTTCAAGCTGATGTGGCCGGGGATTACAAACTGTATTGGACAATCACCGAACAAGGTTGCACCGCTTCCGACACAATGTCCGTTTTGTTTCGCGAGGATCCGAAAATCATTAGTGTGGAAGAAATTTGTGATCCGTTAAATGAACATTACCGCATCCGAATTCAAATTGACGGAGGCTCCCCACCCTATCAGGTCAATGGAATGGATGTTTCCGGCAATTTGTTTGAGAGTCCCTGGTATCCAGATGGAACGTATTATGCCCTTCAGGTCACGGATGCGGGGGGATGCACATCGGATAGTTTATCAGGTACCCATTTGTGCGGTTGTGGCACTGCAGCAGGCACCATGCCGGATTCGCTTATTACTGTTTGTATTGGAAATGAAGTTCAGGTTTGGGGAAATGGAGATGCCGTATTGGACGCCAATGATATAATGGGGTTTGTATTGCATGATAGTCAGGGCCCTGGTTTAGGGCAGATATACCAGCAAAACATTGAGGGCTTTTTTTCCTTTCAATCCGGGATGGAATACGGCAAGGTCTACTATGTTTCAGTAGTAGTTGGTAATCCATCGGATAATTTTCCGGACCCCGCTGATCCATGTTACGCCTGGTCAGCAGGTCAGCCGGTTGTGTTCCATCAACCGCTGGAGCCGGAAACTGCCGATAATTTGGAAACCTGCGGCTTATCTGTCGACTTGGTTGTGAGTAACACTGGAAATACAGGCGCCTGGAATTTGGTTAACGGGCCAGGGATGGCCACGTTTAACTTCACAGACTCCATTACGACAAATTTGATTGTCACATTACCGGGGGATTACATTCTGGCCTGGAAAGAATCAGACGGCTACTGTATTGGCACCGATACCACCGATGTACAATTTTTTGAGCCTCCGGTAATCAATGGGCTGAAGACTGTTTGCACAGGTACAAATGCGTCTTACTTTGTTCAGTTTGATGTAGTGGGCGGACTTCCCCCATATGTCGTCGATGGGTTGAACGGCTTGTTGAATGGGCCAGCCTTTTTATCTGCTGTATTACCCAGCGGCAGTGCATTCGCTGTGTCTGTCACGGATGCCAACAACTGTTCTTCCAATGCGATAGCGGGATCACATGTTTGTGCATGCCTGACCAATGCTGGCAGTATGGATACTGTGCCATTGATCCTTTGTGCGGACGCCCCGGCGGTTGCGGTTTGGAACAACGATGCCTTCCTGGATCAGGATGACAAGTTGGTCTTTATACTACATGACAGTCCAGGCAACACTACAGGTAATGTGCTGGCGGTTAACGATCAGCCGGTTTTTGCAATGGGGCAAGGCATGCAAACTGGTTTGACGTATTATATTTCTGCCGTTGCCGCATCGGATACAGGAGGTAACATCGATTGGGACGACCCCTGCCTTTCAGTTTCCTTCGGAACGCCGGTACTTTGGAAACCACTTCCAGCGGCATCGCTTTCCGGCGACACCCTGGTTTGCGCAGGGCAACCAGCCCAGTTGAAAGTTGAAGTAAACGGCAATACCGCGGTGATAGTGGAATTTGAAGACAGTTTTGGGCAAACCTTCAGTCAGCAAATCACCGGGCAGTCCACCCTTGGAATAGACGTGACGCCAACAGAAAGCACCTCCTACTATTTGATCGGAATAACAGAAATGAGCATGCCAGCGTGTATGGCTGTTTTGAGCGATACTGCCACTATAATGGTAGAAGAAAAGCCCAGTGCCGGCTATTCCCCGGGCCCGGCGTTAATCTGCCAGGGGGATACGGTGGAGATCGATTTGAATTTTCACCTCAACCAGGCTCAATCCGGGGGGATTTGGACTCCGGCTGCGGTGACTTCCATTCCGGCCAATGCCCTGGACAGCATGAGCGGGATACTTCATATTGAGGGACTCCAGGTTGGTACCTATAATATGCTATACACTGTTTCAGGTACTGCTGTTTGTCCGGCGGACAGCATGGAGGTGCAGGTTGTTATACAAGCGCGTCCTTTGGCTGATGCCGGGCCGGATATTCAGTTGGACTGTTTTGATCCGGTTCAATGGTTAGGAGGTCCGCTGACAACTGCTGAGCCGGGAACCGGTTATGCCTGGAGTGCTGCTGATCAGACGGGACTACTGGGTGTTGCCCCGACTCTGGAGGTGGCAACGCCCGGTGTATACACCCTGCGCGTATCAGGGGTTAATGGTTGTGTGGCAGATGACAGTGCAGAGGTGACCCAGTTGAGCATACCTATCCAGGTTAAAGATGTTCATTTCAGCCATGTACGATGCTATGGTGAAAGCAATGGCCGTATCCGGGTTGATTCGGTTACAGGAGGTACTCCGCCATATTTATTTGCATTGAACGGCGGATCGCTGTCGCATAACAATTCTTTCCCTTTACTGGATGCAGGAACATACACCATTGTTATTCAGGATGTTACAGGTTGCGAATGGCTTGATACCATTATTATTCAGGAGCCTCCGGAATTAAAAATTGATTTAGGAGACGATGTTCAGGCAGCGTTAGGCGATTCAGTGTATCTATGGTTACAGAGTTCATTACAAACTGGTTTATTGGACACCATAATCTGGGTTCCTTTACTGGACAGCATGGCCGCCGGGCATCCGTATCAAAAGATATTTCCGGCGCATACGATCCGGGTGGTGGCCGAAGTTGCCGATTCAAACGGCTGCACGGCTACAGATGATGTTCTGATCACCATAGACAAGACACGAAAGGTATATATACCCAATGTCATTGCCCCGGAAAGTCTGGTGAATGACAGGTTTGCGATCAGTCTTGGAACAGACGTAACGGAGGTTGTCAGATTTGAGATTTTTGACCGATGGGGCGCGCAGGTATACACTGCCAGCCACATTTTGCCGGACGATGCAACCCTTTGGTGGGATGGCAGAATTAAGGGGAAAAAAG
Organism: Bacteroidota bacterium; assembly: GCA_006226345.1. Classification (GTDB taxonomy): domain Bacteria; phylum Bacteroidota; class Bacteroidia; order Chitinophagales; family Saprospiraceae; genus M3007. The sequence continues at coordinate 4,137 of SBHD01000325.1, forward strand.
CGGCGGCTGGAGTTTATGGATACGTAATTGAAGTGCTGTTTAAAGATGGGGAGCGAAATGTGTATTTCGGCGATGTTGTACTATACCATTGACTATTAAGTTTTTATTGATTTTGTTTTAGATAAATTGTGGTTATTTAAAATATGTAAAAAATAGCTTTGGCTTATAAAACGGAGACTTTATTTGGGGTAAAAGTCAGGAGATATTCCAGTTAAAATGGCTGGAAAAGACCCTCTCAAAATAAAATTCTTGCTTCCTTTGTAGGTCAAATAATCCAATATCCCACTCCCCGGTTCTTTGGTTTAACGTTCAAAGCTCGAACTGTATTAAAATACAAATACTAAACTACCGTATTTCATGGTAAAAAAACTACTTGCTTTATCTATGCTCCTGCTGGTAGCATGGGGCGTGAAGGCTCAGTTGCCGCCACCGTGCCCATCCAATGATTTTCCTCCAGCAGATTTATGTTCAGACATTTGCATTTACTGCAACTTTAATGGTATCATGAGTTCCACGTCCGGGTACACCGGGCAAACGCCTCCGGGCTTTTGCGGTACCATTGAAAATGAACAATGGCTTGGCTTTATTGCAGGCGCCGCTGCTGCGACGTTTACGGCCTCCCCGAGCAACTGTATTTCCGGTAACGGTATTCAGATTGCACTTTACACGGATTGTAACAGTAACCCGATTGCCTGTAACGGCGGCTCGGCCGGTGGTGGTATGACACCTGTGTCAATCACCGCCTCTCTTACACCTGGTGTTAACTACTTTCTGTTGATCGACGGTTACGCCGGTGATCAATGTGATTTCGATATCACCGTAGTTCCGCCAAGTGCCGTGCAGGCTCCTAATGTCGGCAATGCCAGTTTCATTTCCGGCCCGACGCTGATCTGTCCGGGTGCCACTGTGACCTATACCGTGCCTCCGGTAACCGGTGCAGGTGCCTACACCTGGGATGCTCCTCCTGGTAGTTTGATTAACGGTAACCCGCCGCCTGTTCAATTGGCAGCGCCCGGGGGGAATACTGTTGAGATCACATTTGGTACAAGTGGTGGTCAGGTATGTGTTACGCCTGCCAACTCCTGCAGCGATGGTTTTCCCACCTGTTTGAATGTACAGGTGCAACCCATTCCGCCGACGATCCTGCCGTCGGTGACCATTTGTAATGAAGATATCCCTTACACCTTGCCTTGGGGTGGATATGCAAATGCTTCAGGTGTTTATGAAGAAACGTTCATCTCTTACCAGGGGTGTGACAGCGTTGTCCGTCAACAGGTGATTGTGAAGCCGCCGATAATCAAGTATCTGCCGCCCCAAACGGTTTGTGCAGGTACATGTATTACCGTTTGCGGAGAAGAATATTGTGATGGTGGAGCATACGCCGTTGTGTGTGAATCATATCAGGGATGCGATAGTTTGATCAACTTTTCTATCCTTGTTCTGGAACCGATCGCAGATATCATTCCTGATGGCGTGCTTTCCTGTGATAATGATACAATTACGCTTAACTCGGCAGCGTCGCCAGGTACCAAAGTCTGGAAAAATCTGGGTGGTACCATACTAGGCACAGGCAACTCGTTGATCGTTACCCAGCCTGGAACAATTATACTTACTGTAACAGCAGCTGCCGGCGGTAGTTACTGTATTGCCAGTGATACAATTGAGGTGACAGGTAATACTACGCCACCAACGGTTTCCGCTACCGGCGGAGTTATAGGTTGTGGTAATGCCCAAGCCCAGTTGAATACCACGACCAATGCACAGGATTCCACGTTCTCCTGGAGTCCGGCAAATGGACTTAGTGCTACCAATATTCCAAATCCAATTGCCACAGCACCAGGCACTTATACCGTGATTGTAACTGATGGAACAACTGGTTGCACCAATTCGGCAACAGTAACGGTTACAGGAAACACCACTCCTCCATCTGCAGCTGCAACCGGCGGAGTATTGACCTGTAGCAATACTACAATTGCACTCAATGCGACAACCGATGCCCCGCCAACACCCACGTTCTCCTGGAGCGGCCCAAGCGGTTTCTCCTCCACCCAACAAAATCCGACTGTGGGTACGGCAGGTACATATACTGTCACGATTACCAATACTGTAAATAACTGTACCGCGACTGCCACTGCCTCGGTAACTCTGAACAATACGCCACCTATGGCGACTGCGACCGGTGGCAATATCAGCTGTACATCTCCTACTATCTCTTTGAATGGCAGCTCGCCGACACAAGGTGTGACGTATTCATGGGTAGGACCGAACGGCTTTTCATCCACGCAACAGAATCCGACCGTAGACACCGCAGGTGTCTATACGCTCACGGTACAGAACCCGGTTAACGGCTGTACTTCAACAGCTAATGCCACGGTAACCGGTAATACGATCCCGCCGGATGCTTCGGCCGATGGCGGCATTGTTTCCTGTGCGGAACCTGAACTTGACCTCACAGGTAATTCCACTACCAATAATGTAACTTATGCCTGGGTGGGCCCGAACGGTTTCACCTCCACGATGCAAAACCCGACCGTTTCGGATACGGGCCAGTATATCCTCACTGTTACTGCCGCAAACAATTGTACCACCACAGCAACCGCAATTGTTGACGGCGACTTTGCTACTCCGGATGCGCATGCCGACGGAGGAGTGATTACTTGCGTATCGAATAGCACAACGATATCAGGCACCTCCAACACACCCAACGTGACCTTCTCGTGGGTTGGCCCGAGTGGAGGAAATTTCTCCGGTCCGATGCCCACCGTATTCAACGTGGGAGATTACACACTGATCGTTACTGCGCAGAATGGTTGTACCAGCACAGCTATAGCAACAGTTGTGCCTGATGATGGACTTCCCAATGCCAGTGCTGCAGGTGGAACGCTCAACTGTGTAATTGATTCGGTAATGCTGGATGGTGGCTCGATCACGCCAGGTGTGACCTTAAGCTGGTCCGGCCCTAACGGATTTACATCCAACCTGGAAGACCCTGTAGTTATGGACCCGGGCGTGTATACACTCGTTGTTTTTGACCCTACCAATGGTTGTACTGCTATTGCAACGGCGGATGTTTTACTTGATGATGCAGAACCCGGTGCTACGGCTACCGGTGGTACAGTTACCTGTGCTGCGCCTAACCTCAACCTAGATGGTGATTCACCTTCCAATAATGTGACCTGGAACTGGACCGGACCGAATAACTTCAGTTCAAATGTTCAGAATCCAAGTGTTTCAGACGCAGGTGATTATACGCTAATTGTAACCGGAAATAACGGCTGTACGTCAGAGGATGTAGCCACTGTTGTAGCGGACCAGGATCTACCGGTACCAACTTCTACCACCGGCACCCTGACCTGTGACCTTACAACATTGACCCTGATGGGTGATGCGAACGTTCCGGTTACTTTTGCATGGACCGGGCCGAATAATTTCAGTTCTTCGGATCAAAATCCCGATGTTACATTGCCTGGCGATTACACACTGGTAGCAACTGCCGCCAACGGATGTATCGATTCGGTGACTGTGACTGTTGATCAGGACATTGCTCCGCCGGATATTTCGGCTACTGGTAACACAATCAGTTGTACGGATCCGCAAGTGCCGCTTAGTGCTGCATCGGCAACTCCGGGGGTTACGTTCCACTGGGTTGGACCGATGGGCTTCATGTCTGATCTGCCTGACCCGATCGTTGATATTAATGGCCCGTATACGCTGACGGTCACTGGTCCTAATGGTTGCACTTCCGAGACTACGGTAGATGTGCTCCTGGATACGGAAGCGCCTTCCGTGGTTGCCCAGGTTACTGGTGTTTTGACTTGTTCGGCAACGACCATTAGTATTGCGACTACGGCTACCAATGCTACTTCTCCCGTTCAGTCCTATTCCTGGACAGGCCCGAATGGCTTTACATCGAACGATGAAGATCCTGTAGTTGCCGAGCCCGGCACCTATATGGTTACAGTAACTTCTGAAAATGGTTGTACGACCGAGGCTACTGCAACGGTCAACCAGAATATTACTCCGCCCAACGTCAGTGCACAGGGTGATACCCTGACATGCCTGATTACAGAAATACAATTGGATGGTGGTTCGTCTACGCCGAATGCTACTTTCGCATGGGCCGGTCCGGCGGGCTTCACGTCCAATGTTCAGGACCCGATCGTAGATGTACAGGGTGATTACACCCTTACGGTTACCGGACCTAACGGCTGTACTGCTTCTGTTACTGTTGCAGTGGTGCTGGATGGAGAATTCCCGGACGCAACTGCGGCGTCTTCTAATGATCTTGATTGTGACCTGATCGAAACAACACTTACTGGTGTTAGTGGAACTCCGGGAGTAACATACTCCTGGACAGATACGAGTGGTGCTATCGTTGGCGTCACACCTGTCATTACGGTCATGGATCCAGGTCTATATCAATTAGCAGTAACCGCTCCCAATGGTTGTGTGACCAATGCCAACGTGTCAGTTCTGCAGGATATTACACCGCCAGGTGCTACTGCTGTTGGGGATACGATTGACTGTATTTCCGGTCAGACGCCCATTCAGGGCAACTCCTCCACTTCAAATGTTACCTGGAACTGGAGTGGCCCGAATAATTTCACCTCCAGTCAGCAGAGTCCGGTTGTTTCACAATCCGGCTTCTATATACTGACTGTAACAGGACTGAACGGTTGTACCTCAACTGCCGAAGCCTTTGTAGCCGAGAACACTCAGTCACCGGTAGTGGTGGTTGACGGAGCTGGCACGCTAACCTGTCTGGTTACGGAGTTAACACTCACTGGTTCCATCCTGACACCGGGAGCAACTGGTGTATGGACAGATCCGAGCGGTGTTGTAGTTTCTACGATCGATTCTGTTGATGTTTCAGACCCGGGCATATACACCTTTACTGTGACTGCACAGAACGGTTGTATCTCCGCTCCTACACTTACAGTGGGTCAAAACATTCAAACACCGCAGAATGTGGACGTTACGGGTGGACTGATCAACTGTAACATGCCTACGCTTTCGATTACAACCAGTACTACCACACCGAATGTGTCGTACTCCTGGACCGGACCCAGCGGCTTTGTTTCGACGGATCAGAATCCGTTAGTTGATATACCTGGAGCTTATACGCTACTCATCACAAACGAAGACAATGGTTGCCAGGCAACTGCTGTTACGTTTGTTACCGGTGACTTTGTGGAGCCTGATATTGCAGTAACAACCGATATTATTACCTGCTCACTTCCGACAGTAACGCTGGAGTCAACCAGCGCAACGCCGAATGTGCAGTATAACTGGGCAGGACCTGGCATTAATGCCGGCAACCAAACTCAGGAAGACCCGCAGATTAATGTGGCAGGTACCTATACCGTAACGGTAACGGCGCAAAACGGCTGTACAAGTATATTCTCGCTTGAGGTAAATGATGATATTGTAGCGCCGGATGTGGCTACCACAGGTGTTACACTTACCTGTACACAACCGACGAACTCGATTACCGGAACATCACAAACACCTGGAGTTACATACGCCTGGACCGGACCTAATAACTTTACATCTACATCGCCCAACCCAACGATCAGTGAGGTTGGTAATTATACTCTGACAGTTACGGCGCCGAATGGTTGTACATCAACCTCTGTTGCTGTGGTGGATGCAGATGATAGTTTGCCAACAGTCTCCGCCACAGGAGGTACAGTTACCTGTACGATTACTGATATTCAGTTGGCAGGAACCTCCAACAATGCCAGCGTAACCTGGCAATGGAGCGGCCCTGCAGGATTCTCCTCTACCAATCAGAATCCTACGGTGAGCATTCCGGGCAATTATAATGTAACGGTAACGGCACCGAACGGCTGTACAGCATCAACCTCGGCAACGGTTCTGGCAGATACGGATGGCCCTGTGGTACTCACGGGTGTTCCGGATCAGTTGAATTGCACAACGACTCAGGTCAGCCTTAATGCAGGCGTACAGGAGCCCGGTTCGTATACATACCAATGGAGCACAACTGCCGGTAATATTGTCTCCGGTGCTTTCTCGCAAAATCCGGTGGTCAGTGTTGCCGCCACCTATACGGTAGTGGTAACGGATCAATCCAACGGATGTACAACGCTTGAGACCGTGGATGTGGTGGTAGATTCGACAACCATTTCCGGTGCAAACCTGAATGTCCGGGATGTGACCTGCTTTGGAAAAACTGATGGCATTATCGGTGTTGCCAGTGTGGTTGGCGGAACATCTCCGTTCCTGTACTCGCTGGATAACCTGCCGTTTGTGTCGGCGTCTTTCTTCACTTCGCTGGATCCGGGACCACACTCGCTGGTCATCCAGGATGCAAATGGATGTGAATGGGAAACCACCATCAATATTGCCGAGCCGGAAGAACTTTTGGTGGACCTCGGCCCGGATACGATCATTGCGCTTGGACACTCCATTCAGTTGTCGCTGAACAATACGGTAAACTATCCGGACCGGGTCGAAAGCCTGATCCTGGATCCGAGTAGTATGGATACCGTCTTCTGTGATACTTGTACCGGCCTGTTGTGGCCGTTGACATCGTTCCGGTATTTCGTTACTGTAGTCGACTCCAATGGATGTAAGGCAACGGATAGCCGGACGATCATTGTGGATAAGACCCGCTACGTCTACATTCCGAATATTTTTGATCCGGAAGCCTCAGACAACGATGCGATCTTCTTCATTTCCGGTGATACACGCCAGGTGCGCAATATTAAGACACTGCGGATCTTTGACCGCTGGGGTAATGCGGTGTTTGAACAGTTCAACTTCCAGCCGAATGATCCGGCTGTTGGCTGGGACGGCACAGTTCGCGGGCAAAAGGCGAATCCGGGTGTGTTTGTTTACTACGCTGAAATTGAATTCATAGATAATGAAACCATCCTGTATAAGGGTGATGTGACGATCGTTCGGAATTAATCTGGACGCTAGTTTTAAGGCCTCTGCTGACAACGTTGGCAGAGGCCTTTTCTTTTCCGCCTTTTCATAGAGGATATCAGCACACATTGCCGGATTACCAGTTTTTTGGGACTAGGCAGACGTGAGTCCTGCCATTTGGGTGGTATGGAAACAATACCTATTTTCGCCAGGCTCAATCCGATATCCTTTCTGTTTTGTTCTAAATTTGATTCTTTTAAGCACACTGGGAAGCGTTTTGATTATCTCCTGAATCTAACCCTTCGAAAAAACACCTTCTGCCAGATTTTTGCCGGTTTCGGCAGCTCTTCATGTTATCCTAAACATTTAAGCGCATGTTTCAAAAACTACTCCTGTCCTTACTTTGCTTTTTAGTTTTCGGAGTATCTGCCTCTGCGCAGGTACCCCCACCCTGCCCGCTTCCTCTTTTTCCGGGAGCCGAATCCTGTCAGCAAGCCTGCGTCTATTGTGATTTCGATGGCTATACAGGGACTAACAATGGGGTCCCTTCCGGTGGAAATACCGTTTGCGGCCAAATCACGATCCACAATGACCAGTGGTTTGCTTTTGTAGCGGGTACTGAATTTATTTCGATCGATATTCTTACCAGCAACTGCCAAACCGGCGATGGCCTTCAGGCGGCGTTTTTTGATGACTGCAATGAAGATGCGATCACGTGTAATCCGGGTGTTGGCGGTGGTGGAGGCATGCCCCTGAATCTGTCGTACGGTGGTTTTGTGCCCGGGCAGACGTACTGGCTCATGATTGACGGTTATATTGCTGACATCTGCGATTATGAGATTGATGTGATAGCAGGGTCTGTATCGCCGCCACCGCCGGGTGTGCCGACTGGCCCGCAGGGGCCAACTGAAGTATGCCCAGGTGCTGTTGTAGAATATACCATTCCACCTGTAACGGGTGCCGGGTATTATAACTGGAATGCGCCGGCAGGATCCCAAATCAACGGAGGCCCCAACACCGCTCAATTTGCTGCCCCTGAAGGCACTACAGTTACCGTTACATTTGGCAACCTGGGCGGACAAGTCTGTGTTCAGGTGGGTAATGCCTGCTTTCCTCCGCAACAGGCCTGCACACCAGTTGTGAACCAACCGATTCCGCCTACCCCGCTTGAGCCGATAGTCGTATGCTTTGAAGACCGGCCTTTCTTTTGGGAGGAGGAACCTTATACCGTCCTAAACGCACCGGGGACATATACCCTGACCTCGTCACCGTATACCTCTTATCTTGGTTGTGACAGTACTGTCCGCCAAACGATAACGATCAAAAACCAGATCATTACCAATATTGGCATAAAATACATCTGTGAAGATGGCTGTTTCAACATTAACGGCGTGGACTATTGCCAGCCAGGTACGTACCAGGAAACATTCACATCCTATCAGGACTGTGACAGTCTGGTCCAGTTTACACTGCTCACGGTACCAACTGAAGCATTGATCGATACGGTGACAGAGATTATCAGTTGTACCAACCCGACACTTACGTTAAATAGCCCCTCGACCGGGCCGAACATCACCTTTGCCTGGACAAATGCCAACTGGGATACGCTTGGGCAACAATCCATGCAGACAGTAAATGCGGGCGGGTTATATAACCTCATTATATCCAACTCATTGGGTAATGCATTATGCTACGACACCGCTTCAGTGACTATTGATGAGAATATCATGTTGCCGGACATTAGTGCTCAGGGCGGTGAACTGAACTGTTTCCCGGGTGGAGCAAGTGTCACACTACAGGGAATGTCCGTCACACCGGGGGTTAATTACCTCTGGACAGGTCCTGGTATTACTCCGGCTAATCAAAACCAGCAAAATCCGGTAGTAACCGTAGCAGGCGACTATATTCTGGCAGTATCCAATCCGGCAAATAACTGTACGGCATATGACACCGTGCAAGTGATCGGAAACAACATCCCGCCCTCTGCCCAGGCAACGGGCGATACTATCAACTGCCTGCAGGCCAATATCACCATAAACGGGGAGACAAATGCCGGTCAGCCATCTTTTCTGTGGACAGGTCCGGGTATTAATACAGGAAATGAAACCCAGGAAGATCCGGTGGTTTCTGTGTCCGGATTGTATACCGTAACGATTACTGAGACATCAAGTGGTTGTTCAAGTACAGCAACTGCAACAGTAATAGCAGATACGGACCAGCCCACAGCCAATGCTGGTAATGACCTGATCATCAATTGCTTCCAGCCAACGGTAAGCCTGGAAGGAGATGGCTCGCCTGGCAACGTGGAATATTTGTGGACCGGTCCGGGCATTACACCAGCAAACCAAAACATGCCCATGCCAGTGGTGGATCAGCCAGGCAATTATGTCCTGGTTGTCACCAATCCGGATAACGGCTGTACACAGACGGATGTTACAGTTGTAACTGCCGCATTAACACCTCCAGTCGCTGATGCCGGTCTCGGACAAACCATAAATTGCAATAACAGTTCGGTTTCACTGGGTGGAAGCGGATCTTCGCAGGGGCCGGAATACGAGGCCGTCTGGACCGGGCCTGCCATTAATCCCGGAAACCAGGGTTTATACAACCCGGTAGTCGACCAGCCCGGTTTGTACTCTTTGGTCATCACCAACACTACAACTGGTTGTACCGCCACTGATGACGTAACGATCGATATTGATGTAGCTGTACCCGCTGCAGATGCAGGAGACGATCAGATACTGACCTGCTCCACGACAAACGGAGTGACGCTGAATGGTGACGGGCAGCCTGCAAATGTTACATTCCAATGGTCTGGTCCGGGAATTGGCGCCAACAACCAGACGCAACAAACACCACAGGTCTCGCAACCCGGCACCTACGTGCTGCTGGTTACAAATCCTGGTAATGGTTGTACCCAAACAGACACCGTACAAGTCTTACAGGATGCAAATGTGCCAATTGCCAATGCAGGACAGGACCTTACGCTGAACTGCTCCGTCACAACTGTTGATATTGATGCCAGTGGCTCGTCTTCCGGACCGGATTTTGTTTATCTGTGGACCGGCCCGGGCATAACCCCTGCAAACGCTAACCTGCAAAACCCGTCCGGATTGAGTGCCCCCGGCACATATAGTCTGCTGGTCACCGATACAACAAACAACTGTGAAAACACCGATATACTGGTCATCGCCATTGACACCTTGTCTCCTGCAGCAAATGCAGGTAGCGATCTGGTATTGAATTGTTATAATAACAGTACGGCAACACTCGATGGATCTGCCTCCAGCACAGGTGCCAACTTCACCCTGCTCTGGTCCGGACCAGCTATCAATGTGAGTAATCAAAACAATCCACTGGTTGATGTTTCTGTCCCTGGGACCTATGACCTCCTGATTACCAACACACTAAATAATTGTACCGCAACAGACCAGGCAGTTGTCACGGCGGACCTGACTCCTCCAGTGGCAGACGCTGGTGCGGATCAGATCATTGACTGTGTGGTAACATCGACGCAGATCGGGGGTGCCTCTTCTGCGGGTAACAACTTCACCTATAATTGGGCTGGGCCGGATATCAATGCCGGTAATCAAAGTGTAGCACAACCTATTGTAAGTGTGGAGGGGCTTTATGAACTTACCGTTACCAATACCGATAATGGCTGCACGGCATTGGATGCTACTCAGGTGACACTGAATGCAACCTATCCGACGTCTGCTGCAGGCCCTGATCTTGTAATCACATGCGCAGAACCAACCCAGGTCCTGGATGGTTCCGGCTCCAGTTCCGGACCGGATTTCCAAACGAGCTGGTCCGGGCCAGGAATCAATGCCGGCAATCAAAGCAATTTGTCACCAACCATTAATTTACCAGGCATCTATATTCTGACAATCATTGACATCACGAATAGTTGTCAGACACAGGATACAGTTGAAGTTCAGGAAAATACCGTTCTGCCTACAGCTTCTGCAGGTAACGACCAGAACCTGGACTGTCAGACCATTACTGTAACCCTTGACGGAAATGGCTCTTCCTCGGGCACGGCCATTGTTTATCTGTGGACTGGTCCGGCTATTACTCCGGGAAATCAGAATATCCAGAATCCGGATATTGACCTTCCCGGTACTTATATGCTATTGGTCACCGATACGGATAATGGCTGTACTGCAACTGATGAGGCCGTAATCACTCAGGATATTGCGGTCCCGGTTGCCAGTGCGGGTATGCCATTTGTCCTGACCTGCCTGGCTAATACACAGGCAATTGACGGCTCCGGCTCAAGCGCTGGACCCGAGTTTGACTATCTATGGCAGGGGCCAGGGATCAACACCTCGAATTTTGACGTACAGAACCCAATGGTCAGTGATTCAGGCACGTACGTTTTGATCGTGACGAATACACAAAACCATTGCACCGCAACGGACCAGGTGTTTATTGACATGGATCAGGACCTCCCTGCTACAAGCGCCGGGCCTGACCAGACACTGACCTGCCAAAATGATACGCTGACCCTGGATGGTACAGCTTCTGAAACCGGCACCGGTATTACCTATGCATGGTCTGGGCCAGGCATAGTAACCGGAACCCAGTCCGGCACCATGCCATTGATATTCCTTCCGGGTACTTATACGATCACAGTGACGAATACTGCTACAGGCTGTAGCGATACCGATATTGTATCTATTGATCAAAATACGCTACCTCCAATAGCCAGCGCCGGAGAAGATCAGGTACTGACTTGTAGCACGGCTGGTGGCGTAACCATCAGTGCAGCTGACTCTGACACAGGTGCCGGGTTTACACTCACGTGGTCCGGACCTGGTATCACAGTTGCCAATATGGATCAGGTTGAGCCATTAGTAAATGTGCCAGGTGTGTATACTGTCCTCATTACCAACACGATAAATGGCTGTACCAGTACGGATGAAGTAGACGTTACACAAGATCAGGGATTACCGGTTGCTGATGCCGGGCCCGATCAAACGATCAGTTGTGCAATACAACAAGTTTCGCTGGATGCAACTTCGTCTACCGCTGCCGGTCCGATTGATTACCTGTGGAGCGGACCGGGCATCAATGCCGGAAACCAGGATTTGGCCATGCCGGTAGTCGACCAGTCGGGTATCTATACCGTTCAGGTCACAAACACAGTCAATGGCTGCCAGGCAACAGATCAGGTAGAAGTTTTCCTGGATACTGCTCCACCCCTGGCTACTGCTACCGGAGATATCATTACCTGTACCAGCCCGGTTGTTACGCTGGCCTCTACCAGTTCAGTTACCGGCTCGAGTTTTATGTGGACAGGTCCGGATATCAATCTGGGCAATATGAACTTACAGAATCCGCCAGTCGGAGATCCCGGGACGTATACCGTGGTCGTCACAGCGCCTAATGGTTGTACAGGCACTGCTACAGCGATCGTAGAAATAGATGCAGACGTTCCAACCGGAAGTGCCACCGGAACCGAATTGAATTGTTCAAACAACGGACAGAGTACCATTAGCGGAACGGTAACGACCGCTGGGGCTACATTCCAATGGACTGGTCCAAATGGTTTCAATTCAAATGTTTTAAGCCCTGTCGTCTCGGAAGCCGGGATCTATATCCTTACCCTGACTTCAGCAAACGGCTGCACCAAAACATACGATGCGGAGGTAACCGCGAACTTTACACCGCCTGCTGCAGTGGCAACGGTGAATGATCTGCTTGACTGCAACACAACAACAATCGTATTGAACGGAAGCGCCTCGTCTTCCGGATCCAATATCACCTATGCCTGGTCGACTACTACCGGAAATATTGTTTCCGGAGCGAGTACGACCTCGCCAACTGTTGATGCAGCCGGTGTGTATACCCTTGTTGTCACGAATCTGCAGAATGGGTGTACAAGCTCCGATGACGTGTTGGTACAATATGACCCTGCCGTACCTACCGGATTCAATCTGACAGTTCAAAACATCCGTTGTTTTGGTGAAACCAATGGCTTTATCGCGATCACCGGTATTGAGGGAGGCACCGAGCCATTCCAGTTTTCCTTCAATGGCGGCACGGCATCCGGAACAGCCCAGTTCTCACAATTGAACGAGGGTTTGTATTCCATTTCTTTGCTTGATGCGAACGGCTGCACCCTCGATACCAGTGTGACGATCACCGCACCTGGAGCGCTTGAAGTAATGCTGGAAGATGACGTCCTGGTTGAGCTGGGAGAAACCGTTACTGTTACGGCTACTATTTTCGGCACTACTCCCATCGAGTCTGTGGAATGGAATCCGGTTCCGCCCTGCGGCCCTGATTGCCTGACCTATGATACGCTACCAACGCATTCCTACCTACAAACGATCACTGTAAAGGACAGCAATGGATGTGTAAGTACCGACCGGCAATTGATCCAGGTTGACCGTTCCCGCCGCATCTATGTGCCCAATGTGTTCAATCCGGACAGCAATGATCCCCTGAACTCCTTCCTGATGGTGCAGGGTGGCACTGATGTGCGGGCTATTAATACCTGGCAGATATTTGATCGCTGGGGGAATGCGATCTTTAGTCAGGATGATTTCCAACCCAATGACCCGACCTATGCATGGGATGGCAAGGCGCGCGGAGAAAGTGCCGCTTCAGCCGTGTATGTCTGGTATATTGAAGTGGAATTTATCGACGGAGAGGTCGAATTGTTTGAAGGAGATGTGACGTTAATTCGCCAGTAAAAGTACTGGCGTGGCTATCATAAAAGCACTTGACGGGATGCACGGATACAACTTCTGTGCATCCCGTTTGTTTTATCAAGCCGTTCAGACGGTGTCGTCACCCAAAAAGTCAATCGTCCGGTTAATGCTTTGCTCCAGCGAAATGAAGGTCTCCGTGCGTTGAATGCCGGTAATTTTCTGGATCTTATCATGCAAGACCTGGCGCAGGTGATTTGTATCTTTGCAAATGATCTTTGCAAAAATACTGTAAAGTCCGGTGGTGTAATTTGACTCTACGATTTCAGGGATCTTTTCCAGTTCTGCGCTGACAAGATCATAAAGCGAACTCTTATCCAGATAGATCCCCAAAAAAGCAGTCACATCGTACCCCAGCTTCTGAAAATCAACCTGAAGGCTTGACCCTTTTACGATGCCCATTTGTTCCATCTTCTTCATACGGACATGGATGGTTCCACTGGACACAAACAGGTCCTTGGCTATATCCGTGTAGGGTGTTTTACCGTCTTCAATGAGTTTGGACAGTATCTGTTTGTCGAGTTGATCAATTTCAGGGTGATCAGTCATAAATTAAAATTCGTTTAAGCCGAAAGACAGGTAAGCCGATTATATTTGGATTTGTATTATAACTTCGAAAAACAACTGCTATTTTAAATAGTTTTTAAAAAACAGACAATTTGATTAGCATCGATTAAATAAATACTATGAGTGAGCCGATAAAAAGAAAAGTTGATGTTCGGATACCATTGATATTGGCCATCGTGCTGGCGGCCGGGATGTTTATAGGCCAGCAGTTGCCCAGGTATGACAAAAATATTCGGATACTCCCGACTTCCATGCGCGCTACCGGAGCGGCCGGATCGTTGGATGAGATCATCCGGTATATAGAGGCCAAATATGTGGATACGGTCGATGTGGAAGAGATCAAACGGGGCGCGATAACCAGCCTTCTGGAGCAATTGGACCCCCACTCTATTTATATGGGGCCGGAGGAGTTACAGCATGAAGAAGAGGTCATGAATGGGAATTTTGAAGGGATCGGTATTGAATATCTGGTCATCGATGATACCATTCAGGTAGTTACACCGATCGCCGGGGGACCGTCGGAAGTAGCCGGCATCCTGGCCGGAGATAAGATTGTTACGATCGCCGATTCGACTGTGGCCGGGGTCGGGATTACCAATTCCGACATTTTCCGAAAGTTGAGAGGGGAAAAAGGGACCACCGTAAAACTGGGTGTGCTGCGGGGACATGAAAAGGTATTGCGGTCTTTCTCGCTCACCAGGGATATCATTCCTGTTAAAAGCGTGGATATTGCCTATATGCTGGATGCGAAAACCGGCTACATGAAAATTAACCGGTTCAGTACGCCTACATACCAGGAGTTTATGGAAGGAGTCCGGCCACTGGTTGAAGAAAAGGGTATGGAAAACCTGGTGATCGACCTTCGTGGGAATCCGGGTGGTTACCTTAACGAAGCAACCGAGTTGTTGAGTCAACTTTTTCCGGAAGGCAAATTGCTGGTGTATACTGAAGGCCGGACAGAAGAACGCCACGATTATGAGAGCAATGGAAGGGCCCGGTTTAATATTAATAAGGTTGCCGTGCTGATAGATGAAGGCTCGGCATCGGCCAGTGAAATCGTTGCCGGTGCCATTCAGGACC
Source organism: Bacteroidota bacterium (assembly GCA_006226345.1). Taxonomy (GTDB): domain Bacteria; phylum Bacteroidota; class Bacteroidia; order Chitinophagales; family Saprospiraceae; genus M3007. The sequence continues at coordinate 19,394 of SBHD01000325.1, forward strand.
ACGACCGCGGTTGGGTTATCGGACGCCGATCTTACGGCAAGGGACTGGTACAGGTTCAATATCCGCTAAGTGACGGGGGCGCACTCCGGCTGACCATATCACGGTATTACACGCCAAGTGGCCGTAGTATTCAGCGGGAATATAAAAACAACGATGCCTACAAGGAGGATGCCGACCTCCGGCTTCGAAATGGAGAACTGGCCGATGCCTCTAAAATAAAACCCGCTGATACAACCAAATACTATACCGGCATGGGACGCGTGGTGTATGGCGGCGGCGGGATCACGCCTGATATTTTTATTCCGCTGGATACATCATTTGCCACAACCTATTTCTTTGATGCCCGTCAGCATCTGCCGCAGTTCGCCGCACGGTGGCTGGAGACCCAGGATGCCGGTGCGCTGCCGAAGGACCTGGATGCCTACATGCAAAAATTTGAAGTATCCGAACAAATGTTCGATGAGTTCGAGCAATATGTAAAAAGCCAGGGTGCTCTCGACGTACTGTCCCGGACTGCGGAGGGGAAAGATGAGCTGCGTCATCAACTGAAAGCCCGGATTGCAAAACTGCTATTCCAGGATGAAGGGCTGTACCGCGTCCTGAACAGCGATGACCCGGCGATTGAAAAAGCGATCCAGGTCATCCGGAGCGGAGAACCAGTAGCGAAAAAATAGCCGGAGTGACATTCGCCTTTGCCAGCGGACCTATTGTGGAATAAAATTGGTGTTTTTGGTTCCCTCAGTCGTGTTTTGCGGCTCGCCCCTGCGTAGAAATTCATCCTCCGTAAGCACCTCAGGTGTTTCCCGGAAACGCAATTCCAGTTTGTAATTGCGGCCCATGCTTTTAACCACCGGTCCGAGCATGAGTTGCATCACCGTGTCTGCGCGTGCCCTGGCTTTGTCCAGAACGTGCTCGTTTTCCAGGGCATCCTGCCGGAATTGCCGGCGCAACTCATTGAAATTTCGGTTCATTTCGTCACCACTGATACCAGCCAGGAAGCCGACATCCAACTTGTCCACCCGCGGATATACTTCGTGGGACAGGATGGAGGGCGGCGGCAAAGTGATGTAAACAATCCCTTTTTTAGGGCTGAAGGTCACATCAAACTGCTGATCCAGCTTAAACCCGGCTTTGATAACAGAGATTGCTTCGACCCGTATATCGGTCTCTGAAATGGAGAATCCAAAGATTTTGTAGGACAAGGTTTTATCCAACCCGAGCCGGCTGCGTAATTCATACGTGCCGAGCTCAGCTATCCCCTTCCGTACTTTGTCTTTCAGCAATCCGCGGGATGCACTGAAGTCCATAATTGCTGCACGGGTTTGCAAGCGTTCAACCATGGGGCGAAGTCCCTCATTCAGGGCAATTCCGCAAGGTGTGGTTACATCTTTCCCTTTGGCCAGCAATTTCCCGTCAGAGGCTTTCAGCAAGGTTGCCATGATCTGGGTAACAAAGAAACAGGTATATTTTCCCGCCACTTCATTAAATAATTGCACGGCCTGGTTTGCATTGTCATTGTACCAGGTTTCGTAGAGTTCGGCAGAAGTATCCTTAAGCGACAGGAAATCACTGTAGTACAGACTTCGCAGGTAACTATGGTGCTTTTGATATTCTGGCTCCAGACGTCGTTTCAGACTGTCCGGCAGGTTCATCCGGTTGGCTACATGAAATAGTAGGGAAAGGTTGAAGTTATATACCAGGTCATCAAATTCCTTCTGGTGTTTATCCGGCTCTGATAATATGATCAGGGTGGCCTCTTCATCCAGGTTGGGCTGGAAGTCAGATGGCACATAAGTCAATTGCACGCCTTGCGCCGGCTTTAGAAAATTAGAAAATACGCCATCGCCACTGGCAAAGAATGTATTGTAGATGATCGCCAGTGCAATGCAAAGCAGTGCCAGCAATAACAGTTGTTTCCCGAACATAACGCCGGAAGACTCGCTCTTCCCGGGCGCATCCGGTTGATTAGTAGCCATAGGTTCTGATCGTGTTAATTTGCCAATGTGACATTGCACCATACCTGAACAGGGTGCAAATCACCAAGTTACAGCGAATGGATGCTGGAAACGAAATTAACCGTAACACCCTGCACCCATTCATTTATCTGGCAATTTATTTATTTTTAAGGTATGTCAAAACCTTGGCGCGGGCATCACGTGCTGCAGCATCATTATACCGGGGACTGCTCGGGTTAGCAAACGCGTGATCAGCATCGAACTCCTCAACCGTCAGTGTTTTCCCGGCTGCCTTCATGTTTTCCCGGAATGTTTGCACCACCTCGTCATTAATCCACTTGTCTTTTTTAGCATGCACCATCAACACATCGGCAGATAAGGTCTCAAGTTTTGCTACATCGCTTTCAGGCATGCCGTAAAACACTACACAGGCCTTAACCTGAGCACCCAGTTCCAGCGCAGCCTGCAAGGACCAGCCGCCACCAAAACACCAGCCCATTGTGCTGAATTCGGCATTCTTGCCAGCAAAACGGGCAGCACCCGCAATGATAGCCCGGGCCCGGGCCTGATCACAGGACTGTATCAATTTTCCGGCTTCTTCCGGTGTGGTAGCGGACTTGCCGTCGTATAAGTCCACTGCCAATACATTGATGTTCAGATCGTGTGCCCATTTTACCGTTTCATTCCGGATATAGTCATTCAGGCCCCACCATTCATGAAAAAGCAGCAGGTATTGATTGGTCTGGGTGCTGCTCCAGGCCAGGTACCCGTGACCGTTGGGGCCGCCCTCTACAGGAAACTCAATTTCCTTCCCCGTGTGCGTCACAGCCACAGGCTGCGGAACCGGATGCATATCCCGAAATGCCCTGTCAGAGGCAAATGCGGCAAATGCGGCATTTGGATCATGACACATGGGTATCGGTGCTTCCTGGTTCTGGCAGGCAAAGAAACTTGATAGCAATAACAGCCCGATAATATTTTTCATGACAAGGTTATATAAAGTGATCTTCATTATGATATTATCCTATTCAACATACAAAACCAGGCCTTTCAAATAGGCGCCTTCCGGATGGAACATGCTCACCGGATGATCGGGGCCCTGGGTGAGGTGATGCAGCACACTCACCGGCCTTCCAACCTCCAGCGCCGCAGCAGCAATGGTGTGATAAAACAACTCCCGGTCAACTACCTGCGAGCAGGAAAAGGTGAACATGATGCCGCCTGGCGCAACATGCTGCAGGGCAGCAGCATTGAGGCGTTTGTAACCCTGGACGGCATTATGGCGCTTGTTCATGTTTTTTGCAAAAGCCGGCGGGTCAACCACGACCACGTCATAAACCTCGTCCCGCTCTTTGAAAAAACGCAACACATCCGCCGTAAAGCCCTGGTGCTCCCCCGTATAAGGTTCGTTGAGTGCAGCATTCTGTTCGGTTAACAGCATCGCTTTAGCCGATACATCCACTGAATGAACCAGCCGGGCACCGGCACGCAAAGCATAGCAGGAAAATCCGCCGGTATAACAAAACGTATTCAATACTGTTTTGCCCGGAACATACCGCTCCAGTAATTTCCTGTTTTCACGTTGATCGAGGAAAAACCCGGTTTTCTGGCCCGTTACCCAATCCACCTGAAAGCGGATACCAAACTCCGAGACGATCGTGCCATCCGCCCCTGCCCCACCCTGCAGGTACTGGTTTGTACAGGTAGCGGCATAGTTGCCAGGCAGGGCTTCCTTGCTTTTGTCATATACCCTGACGATCATTCCGGCACATGCCTCCAGGATGGCCATTGCGATCAGTTCGCGTTGGCGGTGCATGCCGATACTGTGGCATTGAAGAACCGCCGTATCGGAGTAGCAATCCACTATCAGGCCCGAAAGTTCATCCCCTTCACCATGTACCAGGCGGAAACAGTTCGTGTCAGATCGGCTTACAAGACCGGCAGCGACCCTTTTTTGCAGGGCCCGTTCGATCTTGGATACCCAAAAAGCCGGTTCCGTCGGATCTGCATCTTCAAATGCCAGAAGTCGCACGGCAATACTTCCATGATGGAAATGCCCTACCCCCAAACAGGCCTTATTACGATCAAATACACGCACCAGATCACCATCAAGCGGTGTACCCTCCATATGGTGTATGGCGCCGGAAAAGACCCACGGGTGAAACCTTTGGACCGGGACCTCCTTCCCTGGACGAAGGTAAATGCCTGGCATTTCTAGTTGCTTTGATTTCATATCAGAATAGTGAATACTACCGTGGAAAACCGGCATACATTAGTTCTTTCATTTAGGGTCAAAATAACAGAAGTATTTCAAGAAATGAGTCAGGAAATCGCGTAGAAACGCTGAAATAAGGGCCTGGAACAGGCGTTGCGGTTGTCTAGGTCCCAAAATTTACGGAACTTGTGAACAACCTGCCTCCGATCAGGTTTGAACTCTTAGGCATTCCGCCTGTCTATAATTTCCTTCGATAACGGCCATTTTTCCGGCTGAGGGGCCATTCTGGTCCTGTCCTTCCTGTAACCTATAAAAAACAAGACTAAATAAATGCACCTATTGACACAACCAAACTACAAAGCATACGCACTAAATACTTTCCGAAATATTCCACAGATAGAACGGCTTTCTGAATCCGAACGTAAAGCGATCGAAATTGTCGGGAATGTACTGCCGTTTAAAGTAAACAACTATGTCATTGACGAACTGATCGATTGGGATAACTATGCAGATGATCCGCTCTTTAATCTCGTTTTCCCCAATAAAGAAATGCTTTTACCCGAGCATTTCAGTCAAATGGAGCACATACTGCAAAACACAACTGATCGAAACCTGATCCGTGAAACCGCATATAAGATCAGGTTAAAACTCAATCCACATCCTGCCGGACAGGTTGAATTGAATGTCCCGGAACTTGAAGGGGTAAAACTGACCGGCATTCAGCATAAGTATCGCGAAACACTGTTATTCTTTCCCAGTTCCGGACAAACCTGTCACAGTTATTGCACTTTTTGCTTCCGCTGGCCGCAGTTTGTCGGTATGAATGAGATAAAGTTTGCCATGCGGGAAACGGAATTACTGGTCAAATATCTGGAACAACACCAGGAAGTTACCGACATCCTGTTTACCGGTGGTGATCCGATGATCATGAAGTACGAGGTCTTCCGACAATATATCGAACCCTTTATTGAATCCAACCGAACCAATATTCAGTCTATCCGGATCGGGACCAAGTCACTCGGCTTCTGGCCCTACAAATTCATCGATGATGAAGAGTCAGATAAATTCCTGGCACTGTTTGAGCGTGCCATTAAAAGCGGGATCAACCTGGCCTTTATGTCCCACTTTAATCACCCGAACGAACTAAAAACACCAGCTGTTCAAAAAGCCATCCGGCGTTTGCGCAACACGGGTCTTCAAATCCGGACACAGTCTCCCCTGCTCCGCCATATTAACGATGATGCCGATACCTGGGCGGAAATGTGGCGGGAACAGGTCAACCAGAATTGTATTCCGTATTACATGTTTGTAGCCCGGGACACCGGAGCCAAGCACTATTTCGAGGTGCCACTGGTACATACCTGGGAGATCTTCCGCAAGGCATATCAGCAGGTTAGTGGATTATGCCGGACGGTCCGGGGCCCCAGTATGTCGGCTACGCCCGGAAAAGTTCAGGTCCTGGGGGTAGCCAGGATAGCTGACAAAAAGGTAATTACCCTCCGCTTCCTTCAAGGCCGTAACCCGGACTGGGTGGCCAGGCCGTTTTTTGCGGAATACGACGACAAAGCGACCTGGCTGAATGAGCTGAAGCCGGCTTTTGGCGACCGCTTCTTCTATGAAGATGAGCTGGAACGCATGTACCAGGCTAAAACAGAAGGGCATCTTTCCGATAACTGATCACATCCTTTTTTCAGGAATGAATGATACCGGAGCCGTACCTTACAGTTCCGGTATTTTTTTGGAATCATCTCAATTGTCATGGACCGAAGATCTTTTTCAAAGAAAATTCTGAGTTGTGCCTTGTCCTATGCGCTCCTGGATAGTCTGTTTGCAACCGCAGCGTTTGGGAGGAAAATAGCCCCGATTGCCGACCACTGGGCCATACGGTTGCAGGAATACTGCCATGACCTGAACACAAACCGCATTACCCCGGCATTGTGGCAGGAACAGGTTGAGTCCCTTTTTCGTGCAATTGATTTGCCGGACCTGTTGCGCTTCATCGAATTTGAACGACTCCAAAAAGGCTTCCAATATCCGGAGCTGGGTGTAGCGACCCGTAAAGTTGTATTTCCAAGGTTGGATGGGCTTCCGGAACGTACGCTGTTTGTAAAAAAGATCTTCGGAATGAAAAAAGACAGGGCGATCATCCCACATGGACACAGCAATATGGCTTCTGCCCATCTCGTCCTCAAGGGCAGTTTTCAAATGCGGCATTATGAAAAAACGGGCATGAGCGATACGCACCTGGTTGTCAGACCAACGATCGACCAGGAGGCCGGCATCGGAGCCTGTTCTTCCATTTCGGATGAACGGGACAATATCCATTGGTTCGTAGCAAACACCGAAACCGCATTTACCTTCGATGTAATTATGCTGAACCTGGGCGAAAAGCCGTATGACATTCAAAATATCGATATCCGGGATGGAGAAGTACTGCCTGATGGGCAGATACGCGCCCCAATACTGGATGTAGAAACTGCACTGAATAAATATGGCCGGGAACACCACTGACAGAACGGCTGCACATTCATGTAGATATTGTCCTACCTTAGCCGTTGCAAACGTATGCACACATGCTGGAGTTTAAATTGCAAGGGCACCCGTTCATACAATTGAATGACCTGCTCAAAGTACTTAACCTGGTTGGAACCGGAGGTGAGGCCAATATGCGGATCGTCGCCGGAGAGGTACGGGTGAATGGAGGTACGGAAATTCAGAAACGAAAAAAGATACGGTCGGGCGATACCGTTGAATTCGGCACTACGCAAATTCTTGTCCGGTAAAAGGAGAGATACTGCCATATACGCACATTATGCGCTTCGAATCATATAACATAGCAGAAGAAATTAAGCGCAATCTGGATGAATTGGGGCTGAAGCGCCCTACCGATATCCAGTTCAAGTCCATCCCACCCATACTTAAAGGAGAGGATGTGCTGGCTATTGCACAAACCGGTACGGGGAAAACTGCCGCTTTTGTTATTCCGGCGGTGCACCTGTTGCATGTCCGGAAGCGCTCGGCACGATCCGGAGGGATCAAGTGTGTGGTGATGGTACCAACCCGTGAATTAGCCCTCCAGATCACGGAAGTATTCCAAAAAATTGGCCAGCATACACGGGTATCAACGTTCTGTGTATTTGGCGGCGTGGAACAAGGTCCTCAAATTGCCCGGCTCCAACAGGGTATTGATATCCTGGTCACTACCCCCGGTCGCATGTTTGACCTGGTTAGTCAGGGGCATATTCAGCTAGACAAGGTCGAGATACTGATCCTGGATGAAGCAGACCGAATGCTTGACCTGGGCTTCATAAAGGATATCCGGGATATGATTCGTTTTTTACCCCGAAAACGGCAGACGCTCTTCTTTTCAGCAACCATAAATCCAAAAATTAAAAAGCTGGCTTATTCCCTGGTCAACAAGCCTGTCCGGATACAGATATCCCCCAAGGATCCGGTTGCCAAAAACGTCCGGCATGCCGTCGCCTTCATCGAGATGGATGATAAGCGCTTTTTTCTGGAGCGCCTGGTGCGGGAATATCCGGATAAAAAGATCTTGGTCTTTGTGCGAACCAAAGTCCGCGCTGAGCGGGTAGCCAACGCAATGAAGCGGGTTGGCATTGAGAGCCGCACCATACATGGTGATAAAGACCAGCGGGACCGGCTGGATGTGCTGCAAGGCTTTCGGGAAGGCGCCGTACGCATGCTTATTGCTACTGATGTAAGCGCCCGAGGGATCGACATTCCAAACGTGGATATGGTTGTAAACTACGACCTGCCAGACGTGGCTGAAAATTACGTACACCGGGTTGGCCGGACTGGCCGCGGGCGGCAGAAGGGCGATGCGCTCTCCTTCTGCAGCACGGAAGAACGGGAAATGCTCGGCCAGATTGAAGATTTTCTGGGCAAAACAATTTCTATTCTTGAAATTGACAAGGGTGAATACTCCGAAACCCTGAAGATGACAGAGGATGTTGGTGACAAATGGAGGGATGTAATGCAGGAGATTGAGGCGTCAGAGGACTGGATGAAGAAAAAAAAGAAAAAGTAAAGTCCGTGTACAAACAATTTATGTTTTAAAATACGGCCTTCGGCGGCATTTTCGTCATAATTGTTTTATCTTTGTTTTCCATGTAGCCAAAATTTCTGACACATGGACACTTCCCTACTCCTTCTGGTTGGTGCGATCGTGACGGTCGCAGTTGTTTTATACCTGCTCCAGCATGCAGGCGCCTCTTCTCCGGCAGCCTCAGGGCCGACAGTACCCAAAGAACTATATACCACCATTGTCGCCCAAAATGAAATGCTCCGGGCAGAGCTGGCTGAAAAGGAAACTTCCCTGCGAAGCAGTCATGCCCAGCTTGCTGCCCGCGACCAAAGCATACAGCATCTGCAGGAATCGCTACAAACGCAAAAAGCAGAAACCGAACAGCTGGGGGGGCAACTGAAAACCGAATTTGAAAACCTCGCAACCCGGCTTCTGGATGAAAAAGCACAACGCTTTTCCGAACAAAACGCCGAGCAACTGCGGCAAACCCTGAGCCCGCTCCGCGATAAGATCCGGGAATTTGAGCAGAATATAGATCAAAAATTCCTGGAGGAGACCCGCGAAAAATCCAGCCTGAAAAAAGAGATCGAACAACTGCGTGATCTGAACAATCAACTGAGCCGGGATGCCCACAACCTGGCGGCGGCACTAAAGGGGGAAAGTAAAGTTCAGGGCAATTGGGGAGAACTGCAGCTGGAAGTTCTGCTGGAAAAAGCCGGCCTGCAGAAAGGAGCACATTTCCTCACACAAGCAACTTTCCGGGATACGGACGGGGCTGCCAAACGTCCAGATTTCATCATTCAACTACCTGAAAACCGGCAGCTTATTATTGATGCAAAGGTCTCCCTCACAGCATTTGAACGCTATTACCATGAGGAAGATCCCTCCCAGCGGGAACAGCACCTCCGTGCGCATATTACCAGCATTCGTAACCACATCTATGAGTTAAGCGGCAAGAACTACCAGATGCTGTATCAGATAAACAGCCCCGATTACCTCTTGTTGTTCATTCCACTTGAAAGTGCCCTTTCCGTGGCCTCACAGGCCGACCCTAAACTATTTACAGACGCCCTGGAGCGTAATGTCGTGCTGGTCACAACCAGCAGCCTGTTGGCAACCATGCGCACGGTAGCGCATTTGTGGAAACAGGAAAAACAAAACCGCTCTGTCCTGGAAATAGCCAGGCAGAGCGGTCTGTTGTATGATCGTTTTGTGAATTTCGTAGAGGACCTGCGCACGATCGGGGCCAGACTCGACAGTGCCAGGACTGCCTATGACGATGCCATGCTTAAACTGGTCAATGGCACCCGACCTGGCGACACTTTGGTCGGGCGGGCAGAAAAGATCCGGGAACTAGGCGCCAAAGCCTCGAAAAGATTGCCTGCAGAGCTGGTCGAAGCGCTGGAGACCGAGGAGGCTGACGACAGCACTACTCTTTGATCACTTGTTTCACCCAAACATTGTCCTTCACTTTGATCCGGATAGTATATGTTCCGTTTTCAAGGCCGGACAGGTCCAGGCGGATACGGGTTTGGCCGGCCGGGACCTCCTGATTGATCAGCATGTCCGCACTAGGCGTTATCACCTGCAGATTGGCCTTCTCCCGGAACCCTTTACCGAGGCTGATCAGTGCAACATCATCTATGGTATGGGAAAATGCTGCTACGGCAGGTTCTGCAGCCTCCGGCCGGTCATTCTCTGTTGTTGAATAATGTGGTGGATTGCCCGATGCGAAGGCAAGGTAATTTTGTGCATCAAGTGTTTGCAGAACGGCGGCAGCAAGTACAGATAGAAGGAGCGTTTTCATAGCGTGATTATTTTTACAGTAAGCGTTTCTATATAAGAAACCTGCTTCTGCAAATGGTTGCGCGTCTTAACGAATCTTAACACCCCATACCGACTAACAGCCGGTTTTTATCGGTGAATGCAAAAAATAACCTGTCGATTGCTGTTCGTTAAAAAATATTAACGAAGGTTTTGCAGCATCTTCAGAAGATCATTGGCTGCAAAAACACTGTCTGAGGGTAATCCGAGCCAGGATGCCAGGTTTTGATACAACGCAACAGGTGTTTGCCGTTTTTCCCGCCATGTGGCAAGTGCATCTGCTCCTTTCGATTTGGAAAGTTTAACGCCTTGCGTATTCAGTATGAGCGGATGGTGAAAGAAATGGATCCGCGTAAAAGCCGTCGCATCCAGACAGATGGCAATGTAGATTTGTGCATGTGTAGACGGCTCCAGATCGAGGCCCCGAATAATATCCGTTATCCCAAAATGAAGATCGTCAGCCATAGAGGCAACCTGGTATGCCGGAAGGCCATCCCGGCGGCGCACGATAAAGTCCGCCGGCAAGTCATTTCCAGGAGATCTCGGGGTTTTAATTCGCCAGGCCACATCCGGATGTTCCAGATCCAGGCCCTGTTCCCGGAACGCCACCGGATATTCGCCTTGGTATGGCTCGAGATCCCGGCGGGACTTTGCACATGCGAAAAGCACTTGTTTTTCCCGGAGCGCGGCCAACACCTGGTGATACAGGTGCAACCGGTGACGTTGGGACCAGGTTCGTTCAAAATCATCGGGATCAGCCGGGCCCTCGTCCCAATCCAGGCCAAGCCAGAAAAGGGTATCAAAAACATCCTGAACATATTCCGGCCTTTTACGGTCCTGATCCAGGTCGTCAATGCGGAGCAACAGTTTAGCACCCGGATTGATGCGGGCAGCCAGCCAATTCAGAATAAAATTATAGGCATTCCCGATATGCAGGTAGCCGGAAGGGGTCGGCGCGAGCCGGAGCCGGCTGGCCGGTCCGGTGGACTGGAGAAAGGACACGTATGATTTCCCGACAGAAGTCAGGGTGTCCGGGGGGTTACTTTGAATTTTGCTCAAATTGCCGGATGATTTCTTCAGGAGACATGCCCAGGAATTTTATTTCCATCGCAGCATCATCCGCATAGTCCGGATCATTGGGGTAACGCTCCAGGAAAGATTCGTATGTGCTTCTGGCCTTTTCGATGTCTTTCAGGTCATTGGCATAGATGTACCCCATCATAAAAAGTGCTTCCGGCGCTTTTGGATGATCGGGTTTCTTTTCGGCAACATTGTAAAAAAAACGGAGTGCCGTATTCGGGTCTCCAACGGATTTGGCCAGTTTGGCGGCACGCATGATCAGATCTACATGTTTGTTCGGATTGGCCTGTTCCACCAAAATGGAATACCCGTCTGAAATTTCAATAAAGTTCTTTGCCAGACCCGGGACGTCTGCCTGGGGCTTCAGCATTTGACGGTCCAGCCGGACCAGGGCCGAATCGATCCAGGGCATTTGACGTTCTAAATTAGCCTGCATCAGATCTATATCATCCGGATTCCGGGAAAGGTCCGGCGTTGCCTTGTACTTGTAATTGCGCCAAATCCGGGCAAGAACCCCTACCGGTTCAGCCAGGTCTTGCCCTTGTCCATATTGCTCCAAAGCGCCGTTTAGCAAGCGCACGGCCTCAACATTTTTTTTGTGGCGTACAAATTCAATCTCAGCAGCCCGGCTTGCATAATGCAGGTTTTCAGCCTGTTTGTCCGGATGTGCCTCCATGGCAGCATGATACAACACCAGAAGCGAATCAGCGGTAGATTGTTCGCCTGCTGTAATGTAATACTGTTCCAGCACAGGTATTTGCTCCGCCGGATCATTCGCACAAGCGGTAAGGAGCGTACTGAGTATCGCAAAGCCCGAAACAATAGAGATCAATCGCATAGTATATAACTGTGTTTACTGCTTTTTTGAATTCGTGTGTTATTGATATTCAAAGGTGCCGTGCGGACTGGCAACTGTGACCTGCTCCTTGCTGCAAGCCTCCACATGGCCGATTACTTTTGCGGCGATACCAAAATTTTCAACAATCCCGATCACGGAAGGAGCGATCGCCTCCGGCACATAGATCTCCATACGATGCCCCATGTTGAATACCTGGTACATTTCTTCCCAGGCCATGCCGCTGCTTTCCTGAATAAGCCGGAATAGCGGAGGAGTATCGAACAACGCATCCTTCACGACATGTACCTTTTCAATAAACTTTAACACCTTGGTTTGTCCGCCGCCAGTACAATGGATCAGTCCATGGATTTGTTCCTGATACTGTGCGAGTAATTCTTTCAAAACCGGCAGATACGTCCGGGTAGGCGACAGGATCAGTTTTCCAACCGGGATATTCCGGCCATCAACCTGCACTTGTTCCGTCAGCAGCCGGGTTCCGCTATATACCAGATCATGCGGGATAGATGGATCAAAGCTTTCCGGGTACTTTTCTGCATAAACCCGCGACAACACTTCATGGCGGGCTGCCGTGAGGCCATTGCTCCCCATGCCGCCATTGTAGGCTGTTTCGTAGGTAGCCTGCCCAAAAGAAGCCAACCCAATTACCACGTCCCCTTCACGGATCTGGTTAACGAGAACCTTGCTCCGTTTCATGCGGGCAAATGCGGTAAAACCAACATCGATCGTCCGGACAATATCACCTACATCGGCAGTCTCGCCACCGGCGAGATGGATGTTTACCCCCTGGTCCCGCATGGTATCTATAAAATCGGAAGTGCCTTTGATCACAGCTGCGATCACCTCGCCTGGTATAAGCGATTTGTTGCGCCCGATGGTACTGGACAAAACAATGTCATCCGTACACCCGACACAAGCCATGTCATCCAGGTTCATTACGATGGCATCCTGTGCTACGCCAGCCCAGACGGACAGGTCTCCGGTCTCTTTCCAGTATAAATAAGCCAGGCTTGTTTTGGTGCCTGCTGTATCAGCATGCAAGAGGTTGCAATAGCCCGGATCACCAGCCGCAATATCAGGGAGGATTTTGCAAAAAGCCGTTGGATAAAGTCCCTTATCCAGGTGTTTTATTGCGGCATGCACTTCCTCTTTCGAGGCTGAAACACCGCGCTTCTCATATTTCAGTTTTGATTCCGGCAAGCGCTGTAAAATTTAAACAGTGATTGAAACCCACTTTCCGGGGATGAAACCGGGCTTTCCCTTATTTCTTTTCCCAGGAGCGGAATTTTCTGTTTTGGTCGTATATCTGGTATAAAATGGTTTTTTCCAACTCGGTAAACGGGATGTTCCGCCGGGCCATAACCCGCTCAGCCGTATCGCAGGCGTCTTCAAACCGGTAGGTGCGATACCCTGCATCCGCTCCTCCCCACGCAAAGTCCGGTATGAAATTCCGCGGATAACCGGCGCCATAAATATTGGCAAATACGCCAACCACCGTGCCGGTATTGAACATTGTATTGATCCCGCATTTGGCGTGATCACCCATGATAAGTCCGCAAAACTGCTGACCAGTAGGTACAAAACGCTCCTCGACGTAATCCCACAGTTTTATCTCACTGTAGTTGTTTTTAAGGTTGGAGTTGTTGCTGTCAGCGCCGATGTTGCACCATTCACCCAACACGGCATCTCCCAGGAAACCATCATGGGCTTTATTAGAATGAGCGAACAGGATGGAGCGCGCTATCTCGCCTCCCGCCTTACAGCCTGGGCCGATAGTGGTCGGGCCATAGATCTTTGCACCTAACTTGATGGTTGCGCCGGGGCCAATTGCAATCGGACCGCGCAGGGCAGAACTTTCCATCACTTCTGCATCCCGGCCGATATAAACCGGGCCGGTTGTTGCATTGATCGTGCAACATTCCATTTTCACCCCTTCCTCTAAAAACACTTGTTCCGCACCCAGGACCTTGTTGGTTGGAGAAATGCGTTGTGATTTCCGGCCCCGGGTCAGTAAATCGTAATCGTCCCGGATAGCCTGATCATTCAGCAGCACAAAATCCCAAAGCCGGCTGATCCGGGCTAGCGGCACGTCCGCTTCCAGCTCAGTCCCCTGCAACTCTTGTACTTCATCTTCTATCAGTGCTTCAAATTGGGATTCGTCCAGACGGGCAGCAATAAGATCACCCTTGTACAACAACGCCTCATTCATCCCGATCTGATTGATCCGTGTACACAAGGCCTCAGTGGGCAGGACGCCACTGTTGACGATCAGGTTTTCCTGCTCGACCCTGATCGGGTACTTATCCTGAAGATACTCCTGTGTAATGTAAGATACTGAAGCGTTAAGTCGCTTTTCCCATTTTTCACGCAGGGTCAGAATGCCCAGCCGCATTTCTCCCATGGGGCGGGTAGCCGTAAGAGGCAACAAATGATTACGGGCATCCGAGTCGAATAAGATCAGGTTTTGCATCAGGCAGAACGGAGGGAATTGGTTTTGGCAAAAATAGGTATTGCTGCGCTCAGGACAGGAAGTTCGGGCACTTTTTTGGTATGCCCGGCTAGAAAACCCGGAAATAAAAAAAGTCCCAATGCCAAATACCATTGGGACTTCTTAAAGCCAGAAAACCGGGATGCTTATTTCGCAAACTTGGTTTTGGCGAACTTCTTATTGAATTTGTCGATCCGGCCTGCGGTATCCACAAATTTCATTTTACCAGTGAAGAACGGGTGGCTGAAGGAAGAGATTTCCATCTTCACGAGCGGGTATTCGTTGCCATCTTCCCAAGTGATCGTTTCTTTCGTGTTAATGCAGGAACGACCCAGGAAAGCATCATCAGTCGAGATGTCTTTGAATACCACAATGCGGTAATTTTCCGGATGAATATCTTTTTTCATGAACTTATGGTGCTAATTAAATTCTTGGTTCGCGTGATTTTTGATTTCGGGGTGCAAAGGTAGCACTTATTGAATTTGTTTTCCAAATATTCTTCGCGCTAAAATTCTGATTTTGAACGTTTGACCAATGCATGATGAATGGCGAGTACCTGTGGGATAAGTTGATGCCTGCCGTCATTCCGAATTACATAGTCTGCCAATGCCGTTTTTTCCGATTCCGGCATCTGGTTTCGGATCCTGGCCCGGACAGCATCATCTGTCACACCATCCCGTTGCATTACCCGCTCAATACGCACCTCTTCCGGTGCTGTAACCACAATAAGCGCATCCAAATTTTTGTGTCCGCCACTTTCAATCAACAAAGCCGCTTCCCGGAGCGTATACGGACAGCCTGTCCGGGCTTGTTCAAGATGCCAGTCCAGGCTATGCCCTTCTACAGCAGGATGCACGATCTGATTCAACGCATCCAGTTTCAGGCGGTCCGAAAACACAGCATTTGCAACAAAAGACCGGTTGTAGGTTCCATCCTTCAGGTATGCATCCGGCCCCAACAATCCGACAATAGCGGACTTTATACCCGGATCATGCGTGATCAGCCATTTGGCCCAATGATCGGCATCATAGACAGGAATACCCAGTGTCTGGAAGATCTGGCAGACGGTGGTTTTCCCACTTCCGATGCCGCCGGTGATACCGACGCGCAGGCATTTTCTTGCAGGTTGACGAACGGGCATACGGTCAATTTCTGAGCAGCCTGGGAAGTTGGCGGGCAAAGGCCTTGAGGAAGGGGCCAGTTGGTGGAGCACCTACCAGGCGTAAGTTTTCGGCAAATGTAGTCTCCTCATCTAAAAATCGCAGTACCAGATCGGGTGGAAGTTTCGCAAACAGGCTGGAAAACACCGTGCTCCCTAATTGATTATTGTCCTGCAAAACCTGGAGAAATATACTATCCAACGCACGAAAGGTTCGGCTGGATCGCAGGATTGCCGTATTGGGAGCGCCTGTCCTGTCCCAGTCCGCCACAAAATGCCGGATCCGGTGAATTGTCCGTTTAAATGCGTAACCACTGGAGGGTTTGACAAAACCACCGGCAGTACCTATATGAATGATATTGCCGGTTGGGGTGGCAGGAAACCGGAAATCAGTCATGGGGATCACACCAAATTCCTCTTCCAAAATCCTGAATTGCCGGATGGATAGCAGATCCGTAACGTAATCCTTCAGGGCATCGTCATAGGCACTTGCCGGAAGCAAGGCTGGCGAAAACACTGTAAATTCCACGAGGGCACGGTTGGCCTCCAGGGGCAATACATATACGAAACGGGTCTCTCCCTGCTGGGGTATACGAAAGTCCATAAAGGTTATTGATGCAGGGTCAAAAACCGGGGTCTCCGTTTGGACCATCCAGCCTTTAAAATGCTGGAGCAGGCGGATCGCTCGCTTGTCGTCTGCAGCAATAAATCCTCCGGATGAGATTGGGGGACGTGGGAAAACAGTAGAAGGCTCCGGTAGTATTGCAACGTTCGTCATGGCCGAATTGAAGATCAGGCCCGCTTCGATTGCTCCATGGTCGGTAACGACTGTTCCGGTGTTTGCCTCCAGAGCAGTAATATTGGCAGTCAGGAAATCAACATTGGGATTTTGGGCTACCTCCTCTCTTGCCCAATTGTAAAAATCAACACCCCGGATCATATGGTAGCGATAAGGTGCAATTGCCATTCGCAGATCCAGATTTTGAGCCAGGAAATTACACGTATCCCATGATTTGCAAATAACCGGAGGCAGGTATTCCTCGTCTGTAGCCCAAAAGCACCAGGTCCGGTCGTTTTTTCTTTTTGTTTCCCGGTCAATAAGCACTATGCGCATATCCCGGAATCCAGGGGTTCTGGACAGTTCAACCGCAAGGGTCAATCCGGAAAGTCCACCACCAGCAATGGCTATATCAT
>SBHD01000216.1 GCA_006226345.1 Bacteroidota bacterium
TGCCGGCCGAACCGGTCGAGGAATTTCCTGATCTGGAAACGGTAGCCGATGAGGCTGCAGCAACCCCTGAAATGCCTGCGGATGTGCCGGAAGAAGGCACCACAATGCTGGTCATCGATCCCGATCTCGAACGGGAAGCGGAAGCACTGGAAGCAGAGGCGCCGGCCGAAACATTCGATGAGCCTTCCACCACTCCACCGGCTGCACCGGAAGCACCAGCCAAAAAAGAGCCGCAAAAAAGCAAGGCGAAAAGCAAGTCAAAGGGTGCAGGTAAAACAGAAGAGGAATCAGTTGTGGCAGCCGTCGTTTCCGGTCCCAAAGATGATTTGAAGATCGTAGAAGGCATTGGGCCTAAAATAGAGGAACTTTTGTTTAAAGCCGGCATTACCTCGTACGGTCAACTGGCCGCTACCGGCGTACAACAACTGAAAGATATCCTTGATGCCGCAGGCCCGCGCTTCGCCATGCATGATCCGGGCACCTGGTCGGCGCAGGCCCTTCTGGCTGCAAATGGTGAATGGGACAACCTGAAAGCCTATCAGGACTTCCTGAACGCCGGCAAACGCCCGGATAAATAATCCTGGAAAAAAAACGCGTATGGTACGCCTGTTTTGCATTATAGTCTTAGCCATGCATTGGGCATCCGGTCAGGCACAGCCGGACACCACTGTGCAGCAAACTATTGACCGCCAGGTCTGGCGACCTTTTATCCGTACTTACGCAGTATATGATGCAACAGGATTTAATACCCTGCACGCGGTCGACGTAGTACGAGGCACCCCATGGGGTATTCGTACCGGACCGGAATACTTCGAACACAACCTTTCCCAATTTGCCCGCCAGCAGGCAGGAGGTGCCAGCCGGAGTATTGCATTTACGTTCGAACACCGTGTACACCGCGACGGGATCGCCTACGAAGTGGGCCTGTACAGGGTTGTTCGCACCCAAAATGGTGAAACAACTGCCTTTTACGGGCAGTTTCATGTCGTACTGAAAAAAAACGGAGATACCTGGAAGATCGCACAGGACTGGGATAGCGATACGGTCAACGGAGAAAAGATAACGGAGGCGGATTTCTTGAGGTTGTCTGCTAAACAGGGGATTTGGGAGTAAACCGCCGGAGCGTCACCGGATCACCACGTCCTTAATGAACTCCTCCCCGATCTCTTCATTGAGCAGCGATTTGATCTTGTCCTTTCCGTAGGATAATTCGTGTTTCAGAGGCGCAGAAAGGATCGTCAGGTAAAGGATGTTTTTCCGCACCCGGATATTTGCTGTATAGGTGGAGATCGTTTTCCCCATCAGTTTTTCCCACAACATTTTAACCCGCGTCTCATTCAGTTGCGGTTCCAACCGGTATTGCTTCAGCATCGCCTGCATAGCCTCTTGTAAGGAAACATCATTTTTCTTCTTCATTCCCTGCATTTTTTGCCTTGTTCAGCTGAAGGCTAATATACGCCAACCATCCGAGAAAGATGGCTATTCCACCCGCTAAAATCGGATAAGCCCCATTCAGGCTGTTCAGATATCCGGCGATCAGCGGCGGGACCATCTGGCCAACGGATATCATGCTCTGGTTGATGCCCAGGATCTCACCCTGTTCCTGCGTACTGGCCTGTGCACTCACTACTGTGGTCAAATTGGGAGAGGTCACGCCCTGAAATGTGGCGATCAACGGATTGATCCATAGTACATTCCAGGGGTTCTCCGGAAGCAATACCAAAGGCACTGAAATACTAAGCAACAGGATGGAATACCGCAGGATCTGGCGGGATTCCACTTTTCTGGATAAATACCGTACGGTGACGCCCTGGGTAAATACCAGCCAGATCCCAACCCAGCCAAAGATCAACCCTATATCCTTTTCCTTCATGCCAAAGCGTTGCATCAGGTATACGGCAAAGAACTGGGTAAAGAACGAAAACCCGAGTGACAGCAACAGTGATACTTTAAAGATACCACGCAGGTTGGGGGATGAAAACGCCTTCCGGATATTCGAGACGCCAGACAAAAGGTTAATAGCCGTTTGCCTGGGTTGCCGGAGCGTCTCCGGGAATACACGCCATAGCAAGAGCAGGTTAGCGAATGTCAGAGCGGATGTAAACCAAAATGGCGTCGAATGGTCAAACCATGACACTACCGAGTTATCCGCCAACAGGCCACCCAGTGCCGGGCCGAGTATGAAACCCAGGCCGAAAGCCATCCCGACTAAACCAAAATATTTGGGTCGGGTTTGTGGCTGATCGACCGTCAGATCGGAAATAGCGGAATAAACGATGCTGATATTACCACCGGTAAATCCGGGCAGCGCCCGGCTGAGGAACAAGAGCGGCAGGTTATGGATCAGAATGGCCCAGCCAAACAGGATATAACCGATCATGGTGCCGATCAGGGAAATAACCAACATCGGCCGCCGGCCATACCGGTCGGACAAGGCTCCCAATACCGGTGCGCCAAAAAATTGCATGAGCGGATATATGGCGATCAGATAGCCATACAAAACCGATCTTTCTGTCAGGGTCGTTGCTGCAGGCAGAATACTGCTGTCTGCTGAGACAAACAGGGCTGGTATGACCGGAATAATAATCCCCACCCCGAGCATATCCAGGAAAACGGTAAGAAAAATCGGTAAAAGCGGGGAACGTTTTTGCATTACTCAACTGTACTTTCGGGGACATGGTTCAAACCGACAGCCCTGAGGCCATTCAGCCGGCAACCAGCCCGGATTGCCGGCTGCAAAGTAATGCAGGCCAGCAGGAATAACCGGTGGTTTGCTCAGATTATTTTTAATCTGTGCGACCCGGGATTTATCCCCGGCGAAAACTTGTTGGTAATTTCCAGGCGGTTGATGGTCGTAGACTACCTACCAAAACAGAGTCGTCCTGCGACTATAACACCCCAATTTTCGCAAACATTTTTCCGCCAGGTATAATTGTAATTACTGGCAGGGGCAGAACCGGGGCTTTTTTTGCCGATAGACGGAAATTTCCGGTTAATTGCCAGACCTTAACCAGATTTTGGTTGTTTTACAGGTATTACGGGCTGCTCCACCTGTTGTCCTAAATTCCGGGAGAAAATCCGGGTAACACCACCCCACCCCATTCTTATATCAGGTTGCTTTTTTGATAAACAAAATACCTGATGAGAAAATTTTAACTGAGTAAATATGAAGATTAAAGAATCCGAACTGATCCTGAATGCCGACGGAAGCATCTACCACCTGAATCTGCATCCTGATCAGGTGGCCCCGATCATTATCACCGTTGGTGACCAGAACCGGGTTGCCCAGGTCAGCCGGCATTTCGACCGGATCGAGCACCAGGTGCACAAACGCGAATTTTATACCCACACCGGCTGGATCGGAAATTCCAGGCTAAGTGTTATTTCCACCGGCATAGGGCCCGACAACATCGATATTGTCATCAATGAACTGGATGCCCTCTTCAACATCGATCTGCACACCAGGGAGCCTAAATCCAATCCAACCGTACTGACCCTGATCCGGTTTGGCACAGCGGGTGGTTTACAGGCGGAAGTACCGGTAGATAATTTTGTCGCCTCTACAGGCGGTATTGGTCTCGACGGTTTGCTCCAGTTCTACCAGGCACCAGAGTTACAGGAACATGCACTTGTAGAAGCCCTGCGCCACCACTTTGGTGCCGCCTGGCATTTTCCACTTGCCCCCTATTACGCCGGGGCCGACCCGCAACTGCTACAGATCTACTCCGATGGTTTTTACCAGGGCTACACCGCTACCAACCCCGGCTTTTACGGCCCCCAGGGGCGTCAGCTCCGTGCACCAGTACGCGTGCCGGATTATCTTGACCGGCTGCATCTTTTCACGTTTCAGCAACGCCGCATCCTGAACCTCGAAATGGAAACGGCTGCCCTGTTTGGACTTGCCCACCTGCTGGGTCACCGCGCTATTTCCCTCAGTGCCGTTATCGCCAACCGCCCGTTGGGCAGGTTTAGTGCCAACCCCGGCAATGCAGTTGAACAGCTCATTATTGCCGGTCTGGAGCGGATCGAAGATGTCGCAACATTGACGGACAAAGAAACTTAGGATTTCGAGGCCTGACATTTTGTCATTTTATCCGTCAAAAGGCTATATCTTTGCGCCGCAAACTGACTACTCCTATCATGTACGATAACAACCCGACATTGGACGGTATCAAACAAATAGATGAATCCCGGCAGGGAACTGCACTGTACAAGGAACAATGGGCTGATTCCTTTGCGCCCGGTGGCAAACAGTTTTACATCGAGAGTTATGGCTGCCAGATGAACTTTTCCGACAGCGAGATCGTCGCATCCATTCTGGCAGAAGTGGGCTATACCCCAACCCGGAACGCGGAGCAAAGTGATCTGATCCTGATCAATACCTGCTCGATCCGGGAAAAGGCAGAAGAGACCGTACGCAAACGCCTCCGGGCCTTTGAAAGCATCAAACAGGAACGCCCCGGCACTATGGTCGGTGTACTCGGCTGTATGGCCGAACGCCTGAAAAAGAAGTGGCTGGAAGAGGAAAAACTAGTAGATCTGGTCGTTGGCCCGGATGCCTATCGCGATCTGCCCAAACTTATCGGCGCTGCGGAAGACGGCCAACGGATGATCAACGTGCTGCTGAGCCGGGAGGAAACCTATTCCGATATCAATCCGGTGCGCCTGGAGTCCAATGGGATCACCGCATTTATTAGCATTATGCGGGGCTGTGATAATATGTGCTCTTTTTGTGTTGTGCCATTCACGCGCGGCAGGGAGCGCTCCCGCGACCCGTTCAGCATCCTGGCCGAGGCCACCAATCTCTTTGAGAACGGCTACCGGGAGGTTACACTGCTCGGCCAGAATGTCGACTCTTACAAATGGGACAACCCCGAAACCGGTCAGCATGTGGATTTTGCCGACCTCCTTGAAATGGTCGCCCAGATCAATCCCCTGCTGCGCGTGCGTTTCAGCACGAGCCATCCCAAGGATATGACGGACAAAGTGCTGCAAAATATGGCGCGGTACGACAACATTTGTAAATACATTCATCTGCCGGTGCAGTCGGGCAACAGCCGCGTGCTCGAACTGATGAACCGCACATATGATCGGCCCTGGTACGAAAACAGGATCGAAGCGATCCGGCAGATCCTGCCGGATGCAGCGGTATCCAGCGATATTATTGCCGGATTTTGCTCTGAAACAGAGGAAGAACACCAGGACACGCTCAGTATCATTGAGTGGGCAAATTTCTCCATGTCCTACATGTTCTACTATTCTGAGCGCCCCGGCACCCTGGCCGCCAAACGCTATGCCGATGATGTACCACTGGAGGTGAAGAAACGGCGGCTGAACGAGATCATCCGGCTGCAGACCGCTATCAGTCTGCGCCACAACCAGGCTGATATCGGCAAAACCTTTGAAGTGCTGATCGAGGGTGATTCCCGCAAATCAGATCAGGACTTCTGTGGCCGTAACTCGCAAAATAAAATGATTGTATTCCCCAAGAAGGAAGGACTAAAACCAGGAGACTACACCATGGTCACCGTAAAAGACGCCACCAGCGCTACCCTATTGGGCGATATTGCCTCCTAATTATTCATACCAAACCAATATGGAAGAAGAAGCTATAATCAAGCAGGTCAAGAACCTCATCGGTCAGGGCGATCTGGAAGAAGCACTGAAACTGCTGACCACCTTTTCGGAGTCCAATATAAAGGGCGGCCAGGCCAACAAGGTCATGAATGAGATCATACACCTGAAAGGGCAGATCGCCGACGTAAAACATGCCCAGAACCGGGGACTCATTGCATTTGAGGAGGCAGAGCGCAAACAGAATCGCATCCGCAGTTCCTTGCTGAACCTGACTGACGTCGTTGCAGGCGTTGAAGGAGCTGTACTCGATGCTCCGGCTACACCTCAGGTTGCCGCCGGAGGCAGCAGTAACAATGTATACAAGTCTATTGTTATCGGAGTGGGCGCCATCGTCGTATTTGTGATCGCCATCCTGATGTTTGACAGCGGGGAAGAACCTGAATCAAGTGTTCAAGCCGGACAGATGACCGGTCAGGATACGGAGATCGTGGATGGGCAGGAATGCTTCTTTGTTACGCTTCACGCAGTAAATGTATATGCCGAGGCTGATTACAATGCCGTGATCGTTGGTTCTCTTCCGGCCGAGATGGACGTAGTGATCCTCGACCATAAAACTGTGGAAGATGTCAATGGCGATGCGATCGATTACTATCTGATCGCAAGTAACAACATCAATGGCTGGGTGGAACACGATGATGCCATTGAGTTGGATGCCGCTACCTGCTACTGACCAGATTGCCGACTGGTACCGGGAAGTCACCTGAACAGGATGCCCAAAACCACTTCGTTATGACCAAGCAATTACAAAGTATAAAGGCCCGTTTCGGAATCGTTGGCACGTCACACCTGTTGGATGCTGCACTGGAAACGGCCATACGGGTTGCCCCAACCGACCTGACAGTGCTGATCACCGGTGAAAGCGGTGTAGGAAAAGAAGTATTCTCCAAGATCATACACGCCCTCAGCAGCCGGAAACACAACGACTTCATTGCAGTAAACTGCGGGGCAATACCAGAGGGTACGATCAACTCCGAATTATTCGGACATGAAAAAGGTTCGTTCACTGGTGCCGTTAGCGACCGCAAAGGGTACTTTGAAACAGTTAATGGTGGCACAATCTTCCTGGATGAGATAGCGGAAATGCCAACCGATACCCAATCCTATCTGCTTCGGGTACTCGAGTCCGGTGAATATCTGCGGGTAGGCTCCTCTAAAGTGCAAACTACTGATGTACGGATCATTGCCGCAACTAATGTAGATCTGGAAGAGCGGGTACGCAAAGGCAAATTCCGCGAAGACCTGTATTACCGCCTGAACACAGTTCCGATCCGGGTGCCGGCATTAAAAGACCGTCGGGAAGATATTCCGGTCCTGTTCCGAAAGTTTGCCCATGATTTTGCTGAAAAATACCGCATGCAACCGATCCGGCTGGACGAACAGGCGCAGTTTGCCCTTGAATCTTACCGGTGGCCTGGCAATATCCGGGAGTTGAAAAATGTCGCGGAGCAAATCTCCGTGCTGTCGGAAGAACGTATGATCTCAGCAGCCGTCCTGCAGCAACACATGCCGCAATTGTTTTCCCGGAACCTGCCTGTGGTAGCAGATCAAAACGGCGCGGGACGGCAATTCGGCAGCGAATTCCAGGAACGGGAGATCTTTTACAAGTTGCTGGTGGATATGAAGAATGATATCAATGACCTGAAAGCATTGATCTTCGAACTGGTTAGCAGTAACAACCTTCAAATGCCTGACGTGAGCGGATTACGCCGGCTCCAACCACCTGCCGGATTTACCCGGCAACCGGGCCGCAGCAGCATTGATGACTATTCCCTGGGTGAAGAGGACACGGCACCTTCCGATTCACACGGTGTGACTCCCATTATCATCGAACCGTCTAAAAGAGGCGGTACCTATAGTCAGGAGGACGAGGAAGATGCCCCCCTGGCAATGGATGAAATTGAAAAAGAAGCAATCCGCCGCGCCCTTAAAAAATATAATGGTCGCCGTAAAGAGGCCGCTGAAGAATTGAAAATATCCGAGCGCACCCTTTACCGGAAGATCAAACAATATAACCTGTAAGACCTATCAAAGCGCAACAGGGTCATTAAAACTGTTAACAATTACAAAAAGCCCCGCCGCAGTAAGCAGCGGTCCGGATATTTGCCCCATCCTTACCTGCAAACACAAATTACTAGGTTCATGATTCGTTTCATTTTTATTGGTCTGGCTGTCCTCTTTTCCACCATTGGAGCACAAGCCCAGAAAGGCTACCGCA
>SBHD01000255.1 GCA_006226345.1 Bacteroidota bacterium
TCAGCCCAGGTATCATGCCGGGTGTTGGATTGCGGTAGCCGGCCGATAAAATTGTCGTGTGCAAAACCGTATTGCGCAGAGGTATTGCCGTGGAGATTGGCGAGTCCCTGTCCGAAGCGCTCCCAGAACAGCCGGTTGCGGTAGCCCGGGGCGATGTATTCCAGCAGGAGAAATGCCTGTCCGTCATCGGTGCTGCCGTGGCGGTATACTTTCGGGGTGCGCAGCGAACGGGAGGCACCGAGTAGGGCCAGCCCCTGGCTTTCGGTGCGGAACATGGCCGGCGCCTGTTTGTCCCGGTTGGTCTTGACAAACCACTGCCGGCCGTTTTCTGCCGTCAGCCGGAAGGCCTGGTGGATATCGCCGCCGGTTACCGGGCGGATTTCCCGGAAGTTGACCTGCAGGTAACTTTCCAGATATCGCTGTAGTGATTCGGATAACATTCGGCGCCAAAGGTAGCGCTTGTATC
Source organism: Bacteroidota bacterium (assembly GCA_006226345.1). Taxonomy (GTDB): domain Bacteria; phylum Bacteroidota; class Bacteroidia; order Chitinophagales; family Saprospiraceae; genus M3007. The sequence goes on from SBHD01000255.1 coordinate 467, forward strand.
GGTTCAGAACCAGGTCTGGCTATCAGTCCTGTAGAAAGACTCCGGATTAGTGCTTTCTGCACCTGAGGGCTCTTTGAAAAGTTGTTTCCGGATGCGGAGGACCAGGTCCAGCAACGTCTGGTGTTCAGTTGCATTGATCAGCCGAAAGGAACGGCAGACCCCAAACCTTAATTGAAGCATTTCCATGCGGTCTTCCAGGTCGTAATAATGCAGGGTGTCGCTACTGTTTTTTTCCAGGTTAAAAATGGCATTCGCCAATGCAATGCTTTCCACCTGAACCTCCTGTCCTAAGCTGGCTTTGTACATTTGTGGAAATTGTCTGGTCAGCGTGCGGATCGTTTGGATGAGATCAGTTGCATACTGGTATGTGGACGGTTGGACGGATGTGGTTGTCATGGCCGGGATATTTAGAGAATGAAAGGAACAGTACAAAGATGCGCCCCCGGGAATCCCGATAATATGACTATTGTTCCAAAAAGGTGGACTATTGTTCACATTGGCGTAGTTGCGCCTGCCGATACGTTGGGAGGTGCTTCGATGCTGTATATCCGGACTAGTTGCTCTTTCCCTCTCGGAGAGGTCTCTTCCAGGAATAAAGTGTCCAGCTGGTGCGGATCTTCCAGCCGGTCCAGCACACCCTGGGAGATCAGGCAGTCTTTTCCCAGGCGTTTACAACTTTCCTGTATACGCGATGCTGTGTTGAGAACATCGCCCAGGTACATGATCTCCTTTTTGAGCTCGCCCACCCAGGTTACGATCACCGGTCCGCCATGGATACCGGTTTTGAACCGGGGGTAAAATCCGTATTTCCGGATATACCTTTCTTTAACCGACTCCATGTAATCCCGCATCAGGAAGAAACAACGGACTGCATTATTGTGCCGCAGCCCTTTTTCCATCGGCCAGGATAAAATGATCTCGTCACCGACATACAGGTAAATCTCCCCTTCTGTTTGCCGGATGGCATCGGTAATGTCGGAATAGTAATCTTTGAGGAATAGTCCGAACTGGAGATGTCCCAGTTTTTCGGCAATGGTAGTAGAGTCTTTAAGATCAATAAAGGCAAAAATGCGCCGGACTTCACGTGGTTGGTGGTACTTGCCAAGAATAAAGTTAACCAACTCGCCTTTGCGGTGCAGGCTGTTGACCTGTAGTACCCCCAACATCATAACAAGCGCCAGAAATACTGTGACAAGATTGATCAGGAAGGATTTGCCGCCCAGATAGCCAAGGGCCGCAGCTCCAAGGCTTAGTCCGAGGCTAAGGTGTAGCCAGATCATGTTTATGATCAGCAGCCACACTGTGATGACGAGAGTATACAAGAGGGCGCGGACCATAACAATGAAGGCAAATCGCTTTTGCCGGAACCGCCCCTTCAGGTAATACTCCACCAGCAGCATGGAAGCGACCAGCACAACGCCCATTATCCCGCCCCGGATCAGTAAAGGGACAAGCGCCTGCGGATCATCTGTATCGACACGGGCGACGTATTCCACCAGCGCAAAAAGCAGGCCGGTGAGCAAGCCGGTGAGCAGGAATGCGGGCGATATACTTCGGCCCGGACGATTTGCCATAAAGTTTGCCATAATTCAAGGTTCAAACATGTGGCTAATCCGGCGCGGCCATTCTGGAATACAAAAACCGGATATTGCTTGTAAAGAAACGGTCCAGCCACCAATCCCGGAATACCGGCGGAATAGGTATTTCGCCGGCCTGGTCGGGCGGAGTGCCTTTCTTATGCAATTGCTGCACAATGCCTTCCAGGTCATACAGGTACGTTTTAATATTGGTTATCAGACGGGCGTCGCCGACGGAACCATGCCCGGGGACGATCGTCCGAACTTCCAGGGTTTCCAGATAGCCCAGCCACTCCATTAATTTTTCCGGATCACCATCGGCCAGATAAGGGTGCATGCCATTAAATATAAGATCTCCGGAAAATAAAATGTGTTCATCCGGGAGGTATAATACGAGATCGCTTTCCGTATGCCCGGCGCCTCTGGTGAGGAGTTGTACCTTTCGCATGGGGCCGTCCAGACTTTTGGTATCATTGACAAAAACATTCGGCAGACGGGTTTGCACATCTGTGTGGCTCCTGGCCAGGGTAGCAAAGTAGGGGTGCAATAACCGGAGGTTCTGGAACTCCAGCGAACTGGTATCGCCGGAGAAGGCTTTTAGCATCGAGTCAGCACGGGCATACTCAACAGGCGCATAGTTTTTTTCGGCAGCGATCTCTTCCGGCTCCCATTTGGCGATCAGTTCTGCTGTTTTGGAGGTACTGATGATGTCCGTGTCCGGTGAAAAGACCTGATTGCCCCGGATATGGTCATTGTGGGCATGACTGTTGATCACATACCGGATTGGAGAAAGGCCCAGCCGTTCTGCCAGGGGGGGTAACTCCTTTGCGGCTTCAGGTGACAGGAAGCTGTCAAATATGATCGTTTCGGTTCCGTTGTCAATAATACCCACGTTGCAGATAGCCTGTCCTCCAAGCTTGTGAATACAGGCATATACACCATCGGCGAGGGGAATCAGGTCAAAGTGGTCAGACCGGATATCGGACGCTTTATCCCGGCAGCCGGTTAGCAGGGAAAGGAAGACCAGGAGGGTCAGTATGTTTTTCATTTTACATTCGGGTATTCTTGGCAGATCCGGATACGAGGACTTGGTTTGGGCAGCCGTATGGCCAAATGTACTAATTAACCTGTAAAATACCGATGCGTCCACACCCTGGCTCAAAGGCAAATCCGGACCTTTTCCTGCAACGCTACAGCATTTGTGTATCCGGGCCCTTGCTGGATATTGGACATTCAACACACATGCGTTTGAATTGATAACACAGCACTAAACAATGCGGTCCAGCAACGCGCGGTGCAACAACCAGCTCAGTACGATCAGGCCTGGCAGGAACACCCAGAATGTCGGAAATCCAAAATGATCGATGAACGCCAGCCCGACACTGGGGCCTGTAATATGGGTCAGCGACCAGGCCATCCAGTACCACGACATATAGGCGCCACGTTGGCCCGGAGGGCTTAGGTTAAGCGGGATGGCATTGTTGAAGGGTAAAAAATAGATCTCGCCCATCGTGAGCAGAAAGGCGGCGAAAAAACAAAGCGCCAGTGCTTTGGGGAGGAGGAACGGCAGGAACGACAGCCCGATCAGGATGAGCCCTCCCAGCATGGCCCCTCCGATCTTTTGGGATTTTTCAATGGTATGGACGATCGGCATTTCGATCAGGACGATCAGGCCGCTGCTCATGGCCATAAGCAGGCCGATGTATCGTTCATCAAAACCCCAGGCACTCTTGATAAAGACGGGTACGCTGTGAAACCACTGGATGAATACAAATCCGGTGATAAAGGTTGCCAGCAGGAACTTCAGGTAGGCGCCGTTTTTATATGGTGGTATGACTTTAACGGCTGTGGAGTGGGTATCGGCAGATGTTGAGGTGTGCTGATGCCGGGGCCAGTTCCGGGACAGGAACAGGAACAGTATGGCAGCCAGGATACAGGTCAGGCCGTCGATCCAGAACAGCCAGTTGTAGCCCAGTACAACAGCGATCAGGCCGCCCAATGCGGGCGACAGGCTCATGCCCAGGTTGATGGCCAGGCGGATGAAGGCCATACTTCGCCCGGTTTGTGCGCGCGGCACGTAGTCGCCAACCAGGGCGGTCATAGCCGGCCGGTAGGCTTCGCCAAATACCGCACCGGTGAAGATCAGGAGAAAGAGTCCGGAAAAAGTATGGGCGAACTGCAGCAAAATGAACATGCCGCCGCCGAGCAACAGGCTTATTCCGATGACTCTGCTGGGGCCGATCCGGTCCGACAGCCAGCCGCCCAGGTACGAGCCGCCCAGGGAGCCAAAACCAAAGGCGCCGGCGATCAGGCCGGCATCCCGGAGCGGGAACCCCAGTACGGTAGTCAGGTAAACGGTCAGAAAAGGCAGGACCATCATGCCCAGCCGGTTGATCAGGGTGATACCGGCCAGGATCCAGATCTGGACCGGATGCCCGGAATAGGCGTCTTTGTATAATTGCAGCGAGCGGGTAAGGATACGGGACATGGCGGGTAGTTAACAGTAGGGGGCCGATAAGCCCGTAACACAGCGGCCCGGCGAATAATTCCCTTGCAAATAAAAAGCAGCCATTAAAAAGCGCCTATCGTGGGCTGGCATAGCGCAGGACATCTTCCAGATACTGGCGGTGGTTGGCCAGCCGGGGTACTTTATTCTGGTTGCCGAACTTGCCACGTGCCTTCATCCACCGGTGGAAGGTGCCGGGCGGTACGGGTTTTAGCCGGAGCCGGTCGAGCGCCATGCCGCGAAACCGTTTCGCCTCATAATCGGAATTAATGCGCTGCAGGGTTTCATCGAGCATCTGATTGAACCGGTCCAGGTCGGCAGGTGCTTTTTCAAACTCTACTACCCATTCATGGCCGCCCTTACTGTTTTCATTCTTGATATAGATCGGTCCGGCAGTATACTCGGAAACCACGGCGTCCAGTTGCCGGCAGGTTTCGGCAAGTGCTTTGTCGGTATCACCCACCATCACTTCTTCCCCGAAGGCATTGATGAACTGTTTGGTGCGGCCGGATATCTGGAAGCAGAATGGGTATTTTCGGGTAAAGACTACCGTGTCGCCGGGCATATAACGCCACAGCCCGTTGTTGGCCGAGATCACGATGGCATAATCCCTACCCGGCTTGACATCGGGAAGCAATACGGTTTTCGGGTGCTCTTTTTCCCATTCTTCCATTGGGATAAATTCATAAAAAACCCCGTTATCGACCAGCAGCAGCATATCGTGCCGGTCAAAATCGCATTGCGCGCCGAAGTAGCCTTCCGAGGCATTGTAGATCTCCTGGTATACGAATGAATCGCTCGGAATGAGCTCGCGGAACGTTTGCCGGTATGGTTCGAAACCCACCCCGCCATGCATATATGCCTGCAGCCGGGGCCAGACCTCCAGCATGTTCTGCCGGCCGGTTTTTTCCAGGATCATCCGGAACAGTACGAGCAGCCACGTTGGTACGCCGCCGAACATAACGATGTCGTCCATTTGGCTAACCAGGTCAGCGATCCGGCCTATTTTGTCTTCAAAATTGGGCATGAGCGCCGTCTCAAAATCGGGCGTGTAAAACATACGCCCGATCGGCGGCATATGGTAAGTGAGGATCGAGCTGACATCACCCATGCGGGTTTTGGGATATTCGGGCAGCGACTGAAAACTGCCGGGCATGACCAGGTTGCGCCGGCGGAAGATCTCCATATCAGGCCGGTGGTTATATAACAGGGCCAGGGAATCCCAGGTGCCGGCATTATGGCAATGGATGCGGTTGTTACGCGGAACGGGGATATACTTGCTTTTGTCGCTGGTCGTTCCGCTGCTTTTGCTGTACCAGTTGACCTCACCGGGCCAGAGCACATCGCGCTCGCCATGCATCATCCGGAAAATATCGTCCTTGATGCTGTCGTAATCATGTACCGGTACATTCCGGGCAAAGTCCTGTGGAGTACGGATATGGGCAAAATCATGCTTGCGGCCAAATTCGGTATGCCGGGCGGATTCCAGCAACTTGCGGAACCAGCGCTCCTGCATCGCTTCGGGATGCTGCATAAAACGCTCGATACGCTGCATACGCAGGCGCAGGTATTGTTTTACGCTGGCGTTCACCAACCATTTCATAGACGTGCCGGTTTTTTCCGCTTGTTTATATGGCGAAGGTAGGCAATTCGCCCAATGCCTTCTGCGGCCTTCAGGGGTCGGGTTAAGAACATGTAAATTTGAACATGCTCTAAGTAAAAATCGGTACGTATGGATGCGTGCGTGTTTGGGGATTCTGCCGGGGGCAGCATAATAATAGCGTCAGGCCTGACAAGAAATTTCCAAACATGCTCCGGGGCTCCCGCAAATTTCGCGCAATGCCGTTACTTTGTATCGTTCGGTCGCACCGAATTTTCAAAAGGAGCCATGAACCTGTACAAGTTTAAGGATTTTGATTCATTTTTTGATGCCCTGCTGGATACGGAGAAAAAAATCTGCGGACAGGTGCGTGAGCTGATACAGGCAAATTTCCCGCATTTGCGGGAAAAATTCGGCTATGGCGTGCCGTATTACCACCAGCACAGCAGGGTCTGTTTTATGTACCCCGCTTCTTTCCCCTACAGCGGCCAGGCGTCTGGTGTCGCCTTGGGATTCACCCGCGGCCATATGTTGTCCAATGAACAGGGACTCCTGGACCTGGGCGGCCGTAAGGAAGTTGCCTATGTGCACCTTCAGTCGCCGGGCGATATTAAGGAAGAACTGTTGTTGGAGATCCTGCATGAGGCAGTGCTGCTGGATACGGACCTGCATCGCAACCGTCGCAAACCCCGATCCTGAAGAAATTGCCTGAGGGCCTCAACACAACGCTTAAACGAGCATTATGGAAATAACTACCCGACGCGCTACCGAAGCAGATTTGCCGGCTATCCATCAACTGGTATACGAACTGGCTGTATATGAAAAAGAGCCTGATGCGGTGGTGACTACACCGGCCGAATACCTGGAGGATTTCCGGAACGGCCTTTTCGAGGGCCACGTTGCAGAAGCCGAAGGGCAGATCGTAGGCATGATCCTTTATTATATGACGTACTCCACCTGGCGGGGGAAAATGCTGTACCTGGAAGACTTTGTGGTAAAAGAAGCGTTTCGCCGCCACGGAATTGGCAAACGGCTGTTTGAAATATTCATAGACGAAGGCCGCCGCCGTGGTTGCCGCCAGCTCAAATGGCAGGTGCTCGACTGGAATCAGCCTGCCCTCGACTTTTATGCCAAATACAATGCTCTAATCGAAAAGGGCTGGTGGAACGGCAAGATCATCCTGGTGCCCTGAGGCGCCAGGTTGCCGGCTGTTTGAGGAGGGGCTTATCCCTTACGTGCCAGCACGATATACCGTGTGGAGCGGCAGCTGTCTGCCTTTTCCGGTATCGGCTCCAGTGTTACAGCATCGAACAACTCCACCGGCCCGCCGAACGCATCTTCAAAATAGTGGCGGACACGGTGTACGGGCGGCAGAAAACGCCGGTGTTTGCCCGCATAGCTCACTTCCATTTTGTCTTCCATAAAGCTGATATTGGTGATCTCGCTTTCCTGGAACATTACCCCGTTTTCTTCCACCAGTTGCGGCGTGCGGAGCGAAATGACCTTTTTATCGGCTGAGTACATCACGTTGGGGTACCAGCGGATATGGTCCGGGGTGATGAAATCGCCGATAAATACACCACCGGGCTTGAGGATGGCTGCTGTTTTCTGAATGGCTTCTTCCAGCCGGTCGGGAGGCAGGTACTGAAATACATTCA
>SBHD01000256.1 GCA_006226345.1 Bacteroidota bacterium
TCAGAATAATGAAAAAACGTTTACGAAGGCGTTTAACATGGAAGGCCGGGACCGTATTAAACTTGATCTGCCCGGTCCGGTGGATTTGAAAGTTTGGAACAAGCCTACTGTTCGTATGGAAATAACGGTCAGTCTGGCAAACGGCAACATGTCGATGTTGGATCAACTGGCGACTGTAGGCCGGTATAACCTGAAGTCGGTGGCACAAGATGACATTCTGCTCATTACCGCACCCAACCTCTACCGGGAAGTCCGGGTGAAGGGCGTGGAACTCAAAGAGCGGGTCTCGTATGTCGTTTTTGTACCACAGGATGTTGAAGTGATCCTGCATGCACCACCAGCAATGGCTACCGTGGAGAATTAATTTTCCGAACCGGAAGCCAGATCGTCTCGAATTGCCCGGCTGGTCCAAAGTCCGGGATATACCTTGCGCCTGCTGCCAAATTGTTTTGGCAGCAGGCGCGTGTTTATGATCGGATACAAGTGTGTATTTTTGCGCCATATTTAAAAAACTACGCTATGCCCAACCGGATTATTGGTATGTTTTGCTGCCTGGTATTTGCCGGCCACCTGTCTGCGCAAATGGAACGGACCGTGTACCAGGTCTTTGAAGTGGATTCTGTTCAAACCGTTACGCTTGACATTGTCGGCTTTACGTACCCTGAATTACACGTTTGGGCCGGTAACAGTGTAATGACGGAAGCCAATATCCAGGTGTGGGATGCTTCTCCGGAAGTTGTGAACTTCCTGATTGGCGAGGGGCGGTATGCCTTTGAATCCGAGCGCAACGCCGATACGTTGCGGGTCTTTACCAAGGTGCGTCAACGCAAGGATATTAAACTGCCTGGTATGCGAACCAAATGTGTAGAGCAAACCACGGTGAAGGTCTTTATCCCGGATATTTATGAGTGGGACCCAGAGGAATGGACCATCGAACAAACTGACCATCCCAAAACGCTTCGCCGCAAACCAAATTAAGCACACGGTCACAGACCCAAAGCGTTTCTCTTTTTTCCGATAAATACGGAACAGATATGCCAGAAATAGTCGAACTGGTCCTCCGACCGGAGGAACGTCACAACGAAGCCTTGTTGCGGCAGAAAGCCGGACATCAGGCAGGCTGGGCACCAGGTCAGGTCACCCACCTAGAAGTGCTCAAGGCCTCCCTGGACGCCCGCGGTCAACAACCGTTGTTCCGCTTGCGGGTTGAAGTGTACGGTCCGGGTGAGCGGCATACTCCGGAGCCGGCACTGCTTCCCGGTTTCAGGCCGGTCGACGGTAAAAAAGGCCGGGTATTGATTGTAGGCGCCGGTCCGGCCGGATATTTCGCCGCCCTGGAACTTCTCGAACAGGGGATTCAGCCCGTCGTGCTGGATCGTGGGAAAGATGCCCGCCAACGGCGACGCGACCTCCGGGCGATCCAGCAGTTTGGCATCGTAAATCCACATTCCAACTATTGTTTTGGAGAAGGAGGCGCCGGCACCTATTCCGACGGTAAACTCTACACCCGGTCTGTCAAACGCGGCAACCTGAAAAAAGCCCTGCAACTCCTGGTTGAACATGGCGCCAAATCCGATATCCTGTACGAAGCGCACCCGCATATCGGTTCGAATAAACTGCCAGGTGTGGTGCAGAATATCCGGGAATCTATTCTGCATTATGGCGGTGAGGTACATTTCGGCCAGCTGGTCACTGACCTGATCCTGAAGGATGGCCGGATCCGCGGTGTTATATCCGAAACAATTCCGGACGATCCGGCTACCGATGGAAAAAAGACTGCCGAATGGCAGGCTGATGCCGTTATCCTGGCTACCGGGCATTCGGCCCGGGACATCTACCGGCTCCTGCATGCCCGGGATATCCGTATCGAAGCCAAACCCTTTGCGCTGGGTGTCCGGGTCGAACACCCGCAGCCGCTGATCGATGGTATCCAGTACCACCGCAGCCCGCGTGGTCCGCATTTACCGGCGGCCAGTTACAGCCTGGTATGCCAGGTGCAGGAGCGGGGGGTGTTCTCGTTCTGTATGTGTCCGGGCGGTCTGATCGTACCGGCAGCCACGGCGCCCGGCGAGATCGTCGTGAACGGTATGAGCATGAGCCGGCGGGATTCTCCCTTTGCCAACTCCGGTGTCGTTACGGCAGTGGAACCGGAGGATATGCAAACCTGGAACAAATACGGTGTATTCGCACACCTGGAATTTCAGGCAGAGGTAGAGCGTCGCATGTTCCGGGCGGGCACCGGTGGCCAGCAGGGGCCTGCCTTGCGACTGCCTGATTTTATTGCCGGCCGGTTGTCAGCCGACCTGCCCCGGTCTTCCTATATTCCGGGGTTGTTTCCGGCGCCTTTATACGAACTATTGCCGCCCTTTATTTACAAACGCCTGCGCGATGGCTTGTCCCGCTTCGGTAAAATGATGCGGGGCTATTATACCCAGGAGGCTGTAGTAGTGGGTACGGAGAGCCGGACGAGCTCCCCGATTCGCATTCCGCGGGATAATGATACCCTGATGCATCCGGATGTGACGGGGCTGTATCCTTGTGGTGAAGGAGCCGGTTATGCGGGTGGTATCCTTTCGGCGGCTATGGACGGGCAACGGGTGGCCCGGGCTATTGTAAATGCAAACGCCTGAGTTTGTATCTCAACGCGTCTTCCGGTTTCGAGCCTCTGGCAAGCGGCGCCTGCCTGACTTTCCAAGCGCTTTTTCTGGAATTTAGCTAATTGCCAACAGTAGGTGTTTTTTCATCGGGAAAGTCAGCGCGATCCGGCATTTTTGTCCCATACAAAACCGCTCGTGTTATGCTTCGTTTTATCCTCCCGGCCTTGTTGGCCCTGCTGGTGCTTAGCTGTACCCAATCCAACTCCCGTAAAGACAATCCCTCCCAATCCGAAGCAGGCGAAAGCCTGCGCCTCTGGGCACTGGCCCGCACTTTCCCGGATGGCCGTTTCCATACGGAAAAGTATACGCGGGCCCTGGCACAAATGCGCCTGGAAGCCAGTCTGCGCGCCAGTGACCGCAACGGCGGCTGGGAAGCCATCGGCCCCAAGAATATAGGCGGACGTACATTGTGCCTGGCGGTTCATCCGGTCGACACCAATACCCTGTACGCCGGAAGTGCTGCAGGCGGACTGTGGAGGTCCACCACCGGTGGCCGGGGCGTCAATGCCTGGCAACGGATTGAAACCGGTTTTCCGGTGCTGGGTGTCAGCGCTGTTGCCATAGATCCTGAAAACCCGGAGGTGCTGTATATCGGTACCGGAGAAGTGTACAACCTGGAAAACAGCATGCCCAATGTGGCGTTTCGCGTTACCCGGGGCACTTACGGGATTGGCATCCTTAAAAGTACCGATGGCGGCCAAACCTGGGCTAAAAGCCTCGACTGGTCTTACGGCGACCTGCGGGGCGTGCAGGATATCCGGATCAACCCGCTCCGGCCTGCTACGGTTTATGCCGCTACTACAGAAGGCTTGCTGCGTAGTTACGATGCTGGTCAGCACTGGCACACCATTCATAACCTCAAAATGGCGGTGGATATCGAGATCAGTCCGGCAGATACGGCTGTTCTTTACGTTACCCACGGCTCACTGGATGATGAGGACAGCAGTGGGGTATTCCGCTCGAAAGACGGCGGCCAGACCTTTCAACTGTTGGATAACGGGATCGTCACGGCATATTCCGGCAAGGCGCTCCTGACGATTTGCGCCGGAAGCCCCAATGTGCTGTACGCCTCGGTTGGAAATTCTTTTGTTCAGGAGGGCCTTTACCGGAGTACGGATGGTGGCGATAGCTGGACCAAGGTTAGCAGCCTGGATGTATGTAAATACCAGGGCTGGTATTCGCATGATGTGGCAGTAAACCCTGCTAATCCGGATGATCTGACCTGGGTGGGTATAGATGTCTGGAAATCTTCCGACGGCGGCCTTTCCAACCAGCGCAAAACCTTTTGGAACAGCTGGTATTTCGGCCAGGTGCCAGTGGGCGGCCCGGAAGGCCCTCCCACGTATGTGCATGCGGATATCCACCGGGTATATTGGCCGGAGCAGGAGCCCAATAAAGTGTACTGTGTGACCGACGGTGGCATTTTTGTTTCCTACGACGGTGGAAATACCTGGGAGGGCCGGAATGGCGGATATCAAACCCAGCAGTTTTATGCCAACCTGGGAAATTCGGCCACTAACCCTGCACTTTGCATCGGCGGTATGCAGGATAACTCCACGGCAATTTACACGGGAGATCCGGCCTGGACCCGGGTGTTAGGCGGCGACGGGGAGTGTGCCGGCATTAACCCTTTGGACGACCAGATCATGTATGGTTCTTCCCAGTACCTAAACCTGTACAAGAGTGTAAATGGTGGACAGAATTTTTACAATATCACCTGGGGAGGCCCTCTGAGTAGCGAAGAGGCCAGTTTTAACGGGCCTTTCGAGATCGTTCCTTCCAATCCGGATATCCTGTATGCCGGCGCGCAGAGCTTGTTTCGTTCCAATGATGGCGGCGAAACCTGGGACTACGCCAGTAACGGTTATGTCTCAGATGGTGACCTGATCCTGACCATTGCCGTACATCCGCAGGATCCTGATATCGTACTGTGCAGTACGGCGCCGGTGGTCAACAGCAACGTCCGGTTGTTCCGGATAAATGCTTCGACGGGGGCTGTCACAGAACTAACCGGATTGCCCAACCGTATGTGTATGGATATTTCATACGACCCGGTAAACCCGAATGTTGTTTACGCCGTATTTGCCGGGTTTAATACCGAACATGTCTGGAAAAGTACGGATGGCGGCACCAGCTGGGCTGCTATCGACAACGGGTTACCCGATGTGCCGGCCAATACGGTTCTGGTGGATCCGCAGTTTCCGGGCATTGTCTATGTTGGGACCGACCTGGGCGTTTGGGTGTCGCGGAACGGGGGCACGAGTTGGGAACTGTTCTCTGCTGACGCGCCCAATGCACTACTGGCCATGCACTTGAGCATCAGTGCTGACCGGCAGTTGCGTGTTGCCACATACGGATTGGGTGTCTGGCAGACACCGATGGCCGATCTGGTGTCGACTAAAAGTCCGGAACCTGGTTTTTTTGTTTCCCTCTTCCCGAACCCTGCAGCGACAGTTACTACCCTGGAAGTGAATTGCCCGGTTCAAATGCGGCTGCGACTGCGGGTTCTGGATTTACAGGGGCGTCAGGTATATGAAAAAGGAGCGGAGTTGTTTTCGGCGGGGAAACAGGCGGTCCGGTTGGACCTGGGTGGTTGGCCAGCCGGCCGTTATGTAGTGGCGGTAGAATCGGTTGACAGTAAAAAGGTACTGGCAACCAAGGTGTTGGTCAGGAAGTAAAACAAACATGCCGGAACGCACTGCAGTGGTTCGCAAAGCGCGTTTTATCTGGCGATGATCAGTTTTCGGTTTATGACCTGTGCGTCTACCTGTATCTGTGCCCAGTACAGGCCATTGGCAAACTGGTAGGTGGGCAGGAGGTAAAGTTGGTTGCCGGCCGTTAAGGTTTCAGCAGGAAACTGCCATACGGTCTGTCCAAGCGTATTTAGGATTTGTACAGAGACCCGGGCAGGATCTGGCAGATCGAGCGCTAAGCTGGCTTGTTCGCTGGCTGGGTTGGGGTAAAGCCGGACTTTGGGTTCAGACGCTCCAACGCTGGAAACCGGTGTCAACATGCCAGCCGAAAAACCGCGGTCATCATAAGCCCGGAATGCGCCGCCTTTCAGGATCGGTTCGGTCGGGTTGTCGAGGTTGTATAAGCGGTAATAGCCATAGCCAAAATCGCAGCACATACCGTCGCCATAGGCGTCGACAAAATGGATGGAGTAGCAGCCGGCACCTGGCAGGTTGAGCGTGTCGCGGATGATGGCATTGTTATCATATGCGCCGGGGCCGTTGTTAATACCGGTAAACTTCCCGCCACCATCGGGCCCGACCGCCTGGTTACCGCCGGATTCCAGCACGGTTCCCTGCTCATCGCGCACTTCCCAGTACGTTTCTGCACCATATTGGTCGGTCCGGATCTTGAGGAGGACCTGTAGGTTGTTAAACCCTTCTGCAATGGTAAATTCACTAAAGTGGGAATTGTTGGCAGGGTCGTCGTCGGCCGGTTTGTTGTTTACACTTAGGAGCTTGGCTTCCAGCGTACCGGCCGAGTTGACAGGCAACACATCGAAACTGATCGGGACTTCCCCGTAGAGCCCCCGGTATCCCTGCCATTCAATGGTTTGGATCGTGTTATTGTTCCACTGCAGGGCAACGGTTGCCTGTGTCAGGGCCTCTGAACCCAGGTTTACCAGGTTGAACCCGGGTTGCAGTTCAAGTGATCCGCATACTTCATGCAGGTCCGATCCCGTGTGGTAGTCAAAAATACCGGCGTTATTGGTGCCGGCAGCGACCGGGCAGCTCCGGGCCTGTTCCCACAGGTCGTCGGCATCCCACTGGCCAACCTCATAGACTTTGCGGTTAGGGCAGACCACAAAAATGGTAGGGTAATAATTGATCTGAAAACTGTCGGCTACAGCGGCGCTGTTAATGATCGGAAATGGGGTGCCGTTGACCCAGTTTCCCGGAGAATAATTGTTGCAGCCGGCAGTGCCGTACAGGCATTGGTCATTGGTGGCCGGATCGCCTTCAATGAACAACACCCGCGCTTGATCGTCGCCATCCGGACCATGCTGGGTATAAAAGTTATGCATGGCATGGCCGTTGTGGTAAGCCCAGCAAGGCGGACACCAGGTAGCAGAGATTTCCAGTACCACAACTTTTCCCTGATCCAGCAGTTCGTATAATTGCCAGTTCTTACCGTTCAGGTCTTTTGCAGTAAAATTGGGCGCAATGGTTCCGGATGGAAGTTGAGCCTCCAGCGTAATGGATAGGATGATCTGAAAGACCACTGCCCAAAGTTTTCTCTGATGTTTTTTTGCCATTGGCTAACAACAAGCTAAAAAAGCGGCTTGCGCAAACAAAAATAGGGTGGGCCTTCCGTCTGGCCGGCGTATCTTTGCCAAATTATTACGAAACCTGCTAAAAATAGCATTCTGCTTATGAAACGTTTGTTTACAATCCTGTTCATGCTGCTCGGTTCCTTGAGCTTCCTTTCTGCTCAACAGTCCTTCAATGTGTCGGCTACTGAGGTCTGGAGTATTACGTCGCTTATGACGGATGACAATGAGGCCCATTTTGATATCACCAATCGCAGTGCCGCTGTTCAAACGATCCGTTGGGAACGGACGGTTATTGATATCACCAGCGGTTGTAATTCGCAGGTTTGTGACCTTGTCCAGTGTTACATCCCCTCGGTCAGCACCAAAACATTTGAGATTGACCCGAATTTTACCGGTCCGATCATCATGCACTTCCTCAATCCGGATACGCTTCCGGAGGCCGGTGCTATCATCCGTCTGAAGATGTCCAATGTCAATATTCCGGAAGACAGCGTAACGGTTACATTCCTGTATACGTCTCCGCTTTCCGGCACGAACGACCTGCCGCAGGCCAATGTTAAATTGTTCCCCAACCCGACAACGGATTATTTCCAGTTGGAAAATGCTGATGCCGTTCAGCGTATCCGGGTCTTTTCACTGGATAACCGCGAGGTAGCCCGCTTCACGGCTGCCCCGGGTGAACGGTATTCGCTGGCTACCCAGCCCGCCGGTGTCTACATGCTGGCGCTGGAAGACAGTAAGGGCCGCGTTTTTCAGGCCATGGAAGTTGTCAAACGATAGTTAAGCAGTAACATAAAACTGCCCTGTTTGTACCAAAAACGTCAGGCACACGATCGTGTG
>SBHD01000227.1 GCA_006226345.1 Bacteroidota bacterium
TAATAACTGTGCTCGATCACGCCTTCTATATTCCGCCGGTAGTTTCCATACTTCGGATCGACGAATGCGGCCTCCAGTTGGGCATCAGACATCTGCCCGACGTGCGTGGCAAACTTTTCGGCATTCGACCACATGGTTTCCAGTAGCACTTCCCAGTCTTCCTGCGACCGGATCGACGGCAGGTCAAAACTGTATTTATCCCGGATCTCCAGGCCACCGCCTTCAAAAACATTCAGGATGCCACCGATGTAATAATTGATGTGGTAGGCCAGGGCGGCAATGGTGTTTAACGACCCGATCTTTTTGGTAGCCCGCTCCCAGTCCATGCCTGATAACTGCTCCTTGAAGTTCGTATTGGCAATCCATTTGCCGTCCAAAATTACTTCCCGGAAGCGCCGTGCGAGTTGATCTGCTTTTTCCATGTAGATATTATTTGTATGCCCGAAAAAGGGAAAACCAGTGGCCGGCGACCTCTATAGGCTGGAAAAGTATGATTTGGTCCGCTATTTGTCGGAAATATTCCTCTATATTGGACTGGGTTTTGCCTGTTGACAGGTGCAGTGCCTGTATGGTCCAGACCAGCGTCTTTGTCCAATAACCCCCAATTGGAAAAGAAAACGGTGCTGCCTTTTGATCATTTTTACCCGGTTTTTGGAGCCTCCCTGTCTTTAAAACACGGATAACGAACAAATCAGTTGAACGAATGAAAAACAACAACCAAATGGAACCGAATACGGTCATTCAACCCACCGGTACCTTGAGTCGGTATTGTGTCTGTGGCCTTTGTCTAACTTTTTTCCCACTTGTATACCTGATCGGCCGGGCCGTCGTAGTATACTTCCATTGACCGTGATGTAGGGCCCCTTTTCCAGGGACGTACACCTTTTCAAATTTCCAATTTTTCTTTTCAAATTTCAAATGAAGCGAACGTGAACAGCCCTTTGATTTGAAATTGGAAAAGTCAGGCTAAGCGCCTTCCAGTGGCCCGGTCAGGCCTTTTTGACAAACTCTGATTTCAGGGCCATGGCGCCAAACCCATCAATTTTACAACTGATGTTGTGGTCGCCTTCGGTCAGTCGGATATTCCGCACTTTGGTACCTGCCTTGATCGGGCCGGGAGCGCCTTTAACCGGCAGGTTTTTAATCACGATCACCGAATCGCCATCCTGTAGCTGATTGCCGTTCGCATCAGTTACGGTCAGTGCATCATCGTCTGAAAGTTCGTCCGGATTCCATTCATGCCCACATTCCGGACAGGCAAACAGCCCATCCCGTAAGTAGTATCCGTACGGTGATGTGCAATGCGGACAGGGTTTCATTTCTTCTGACATAAGGATCCGGTATTACAGCTGTTCGGTTAAGCGTGCGCTTTACATTCCTGCCGGGAAGGCCCCGGGATTGTGCGGCCAAGGTACAACAATTCACCTGCGGACAGCGATAGCACCTGCTATCGACGGATGGAACGGCCCGGCAAACACCGGTCGTAACGTCCATACTTCAGGCAACAAACCACTTGACACGCCTGATTTTCCTGTAATTTTACCCAAACGTTCATTTCCGGAAGCAGGCTGCAAAGCATGGTTGCAGCGGGCATATTCCGGGTATCATAATCTTGTACAATGACAGACCTTAAAGAAATAACCGTACTCATCACCGGCGGAAGCAAAGGTATCGGCTATGGTATCGCTGCCAGTTTGCTCCGGCAAGGCGCACAGGTAGCCATCACAAGCCGCCACCAGGATGCTGCCGACAGTGCCGCCCAGGCGCTTTCCAGGATCGGCTTCGGCAAGGTGATCGGTATTGCTGCCGATGTCCGCGACCTGAAAGCACAACAACAGGCTGTAGCCAAAACCCTCGAAGCCTTCGGCCGCCTCGACGTACTCGTTGCCAATGCAGGGGTCGGGCATTTTGCCCCAATCACGGAAATGACGCCCGAGCAATGGCACGAGACCATCGACATCAACCTGACCGGGGTATTTTACAGCATCAAGGCAGCCGTAGATGCACTGACGGACAGCAAAGGGTATTTCATCACGATCGCCAGTCTGGCCGGCACCAACTTCTTCCCAAAAGGCGCCGCCTATAACGCCAGTAAATTCGGCCTGGTAGGCTTCACCCAGGCGGTCATGCTCGACCTCCGGAATGCCGGCATCCGTTGCACTACTATTATGCCGGGCTCGGTAGCTACGCACTTCAACAACCATCAGCCCAGCGAGGCCGACGCCTGGAAGATCCAGCCCGAAGACCTGGGCGAGATGGTAGTGGACCTGCTGAAACTGAATCCGCGCACCCTGCCCAGCAAGATCGAAGTGCGGCCCAGTATGCCGCCGACGAAGTAGAATGAAATGTTATTTCCTGCGTTTCACAAGCGGATTGTGGTCTAACGCCAGTTGTACCCAACGGGCCAGATCCGCATCCGTATCAAAACCTTCGGGTGTTACAAAGATGTAGCCCTTCATCGGGCGTCCGGTAAAGTCCATCGGGAGGCATTCCTCCCGGTGGATGTTTGCCTCGTATGCAGGTTCGCCAATCCTTGCCATCAACAGGCTGTCTCCGGACTTCTTGTCGATGTGAATGCCACACAACATTTTGTCATCCACCAGGAAAACAAGCCCGCCCATCATTTTCTTCGCCGTAAATGCAGCTTGTTTCTCATCCAACACCCTGCGGATCCGGTCTGCTAAAAATTCATCGTAAGCCATCTGGATTAGTTTTGTTCCATATGTTTTTAAAGACCTGACAAAAATAACCCGATACCCTTATCAGGCTGGTTCTTTACTATTAAAATGTCCAAATTCGGTGCTTCTACACCGAAAAGACTGTTTCCGTGGTCCGGAACCGCCAGATGATTAAAGGCACATCCCAAACAGGTGACAAACGCCTCTTTAACCTGGAAGCAGGGAAATGAGAACAAATACCTGCCGGAAGTATTCATTTTCACTGTCAAGGCGTCAAGGCACGGCGTATAATTCCCGGCATCTTCACGTCTTAGCAATAAAAAGCCCCACCGAAAGAACCGTTAAAACACTTGCCTTCAGCCCCGAAAAAACTTAAATTGGAGCCCCCAATCAATTACACAATGACCCCGTTCCCAATACCGACGACAGCGCCCTTGCTTCCGGGATCACCCTGTAAGTAAGGGCGCTTTTGTGTCCGGGAAATACCGGATACGGGCAACGCGGGCATACGGGAGAAACCTGAAAATCCTCAACAGAGTAAGGGGGCGACTGCGAAAAGCCCGAAACAGAGTAGCATCACCTTTAATCGGATACGATCATGGCAAGCAGAACATTTGAGATCCACAATTACCGGATCGCTTTGGGAGACCGGATGAGCGGCTCCGCCGGCGGAATAAACGTCAATTTCAGGGGCTACATCGCCTGCTACGGCGACGACGGGTATCACCTGGTCATCTATTTCCTGAACGAAACAAGCCCGGTGCCGGCTCCTACCTACTTCGAGAAATACAAGCGGGGCGTTATTTATATTCCATTTTCCCAAATGGCCGTTTACACCGACCTGATCCGGAATGAAAAGCCGGTATACGCGTATGTGAATCCGAACCACCCGGAATGGAATCAGCTCAAAACCTCCCAGGAGCCTGTGGGTGAAGGCGAAGAGTAAACCGGAAGAAAATGCTGTACTGCCGTTGACAACCCGCAGCGGGTAAATTGTATTGTTTGCAGGCGGATCCCGGGTTACAACTTAAAGGCCAGCTGAATACCGGCAGTCACCATTTCCGTCCCCATTATCGCGAGGATCAAGCCCATCAGTTTACCAATTACTGCAATCAGGTTCGGCCCTACTTTATGTACAATGATGTCACTGAGTATAAAGGCCAGATAGGTGAGCAGGATCATGACCGCAAATATGGCAATAACGATCCCGGCATGAAAAAGATCGGTATTGGTCACGTAATTCATGGCTGTTACGATGGTACCCGGGCCTGCCAGGATCGGAATGGCCAATGGTGAGATGGCAATATTGTTGGGTTCGCCGGAGCCACTGTTGCTGTGTATTTTGGATTTTTTCGACATCAGCATTTCAAAGCCGACATAGAATACAAGCAGTCCGCCGGTTATTTTAAATGCCGGTATCGTGATCCCGAACAACTCGAAGATATATTTCCCGGCCAACACAAAGATGACGACGATCAGGAATGCAGTTATGGAAGCACCCCGGGCGATCCGCTTTCGCTCCTCCGGGCTTTCGCCTTCAACGAGCCCTAAAAAAATGGGGGTGTTCGCGATAGGGTTCATAATGGCAAAAAAGCCCATGAATACACTCAGTGCATATGTAAATAAACTTTCCATCCTGATGGTGTTGGTCCACTGCAGCTAACTGGCCGGTGCGGCGGCAGCCATGCAACCACGCACCGGTCCAGAGTCAATGTCAATACGCGCCGGAATAGTTCCCAGCCCTATTGTCTCGATGGATAAACCCCCTGCGTGGCAATGATAAAATGCACCACCTGCCGCGGCCCGACGGTGCTCACGCCGTCCGGAATATCGGATACGACCGTCATTTCCCTTCGCCCTTGTGCCGACGGTACCGATATTTTATTGGTTTTGACCATAGCGGTTTCGGCGCCGTAGCGCTCACCCAGCCGCAGGTCGCTCAGGCCCAGGCCCCGGCCTGCACCTACAGGCGCCCGTCCGCGCAGGTCCGGCAATCCAAAGGTGGTGCGGCCATCGCCGCCGTATGTGGTGCCCAGAATGGAGAACAGTGCCTGGTTTTGGCTGATCGGAAGGAGTTGGCCGTTGCAGAATGCCCAGCCCCTCGGAGCGAAATTACCGCCGAACAGGATGATCTCCCCGAGTAGCGGTTCTAAAGATACCGCTTCCCCGGCCGGGGTTGTTTTCAGGGCTGCCAGTTCGGCATGGACGGCACTCAGTTCGGCCGCCAGCTTTTCGACGGCCTGGCTGTTGGCATGTTCAACCGTGGACGTTGCACCAAAGAACAGGGCAACGGCTATCAGGACCAGCGCGGTGCCCGACAGGCCGGCTGTTTTCGCAAAGGTGGAATGTTTCATACGTCAAGAGGTGTGTTAAGAAAATCGGTTTATATTGAATTATGCCGGTGGCGTACCACCGACAATAAATATAATACATCCTGCTCTACCCGGCTCAACAGCCCGGCCAGCAATCAGTGCACCACGAATTTCCGGACAAACTCCCCGCTTGCACTCTGCACCCGGGCATAGTACACGCCGGGCGTCAAAGCAGAAATGTCGATCGGTTCGGTGGTAGCAGGCACCGCTTGAACCGTTTGGCCCAGGCTGTTGACCAACTCTATCCGGGACAGATCGACCTGCTGAAGCGGTTGGATCCGGATATAATCCGAGGCCGGGTTGGGAAAAAGGGTGAAGTTCAGTTCTTCAGACTGCTCTTTTGCAGAAGTAGCTGGTTCGTAGTTCCGGTAAAGGGTCAGTAAGCTATTGAAAACACTACTTACGGCAGACCCTTTCAAATCTTCATTTGTTTGCACGACCAGACTAATATCCTCATCCGGGAAATAAAACGCATAGGAAATATAACCGATTCCCCCGGTATGTCCCCAGCCAGCCAGCCCCTGAAAGGTCAGGTGTTGGGCTCCTAAGCCGTATTTAAAATTGGACAAACTGGTCCAGTCCCGCATTTCGTTCACCGAAGCTTGCGAGAGCAAATCTGAGGTGTGTAGTTGGTATATCCATTCGGCAATATCGGTAGGGGTTCCCACCCAGGCACCGGCAGCGCCCGCTGAAGTCCATAAAGCATCCCAGGATTTAATCTTATCGTGCTCATCTTCGAGCTGGTTTCCGGGATCCCATGTGAATCCTTTGGTCCACAAGTGCGCCACCGGTTCTTCCCAGGGTTCATAGGTCGGGTGAAAGAAAGAATTCAGTTCCAGGGGTTCAATCAGTCGCGTTCTGATCTCTTCGTAATACGGATGGCCAGTCGCTTGTTTAACGACTTCCCCTAACAAGACGAAGCCGGTATTGGTATAGCTGTAATCCGTGCCGGGAATAAAAATGGGCGCAAGTACAAAACTGTCCAATACTTCCTCAACGGTCCATATATGCGATGGGTCGGCAGAAATGGTCGATAAAAAGCCCGGATTGTTGGTGTAGTTGTACACGCCGCTCACGTGCTGTAGTAATTCCCGGAGCGTAATATTGGGATCTACATTGTTGTAAGCAGGTAAGTATTGATGCAAACTATCGTCCAGGTCGAGTATTCCCTCATCCTGCAACTGGAGCAGGCATGCCGAAAGTAGGGTTTTGGAGATACTACCCATAGGGAAACGATGTGCAGCGTTGATACTGTCCAGCGGATCGATCGAGGAGATGCCGGCACCGCCGGCCCAGATGGTGCCGTCCGGCGTACGCAGGGCCGCGCCAAATCCTTTTGTGTTCGTGGCGATAGTCAGTACATCCAGTCTGTTCTGCAACAGGAAGGCGAGCTGGTCATCGATCTGGGCGGAGGCCGTTCCTGCGCTCAAAATAGCCAGCAACAGGAACAGGCGGGTAAAAATCGTTTTCATATGGTCGTTTTCAATTGGTGAATGAAGACAAATATAGCATTAATACTAATGGGAAATGCCGGGAGAAAATTTCCGGCAGGTGTATGGCCTGCAGCGGGATTGCAATCTCGCCGGCGCCAGGTGCCCGATCAGGAGACCTCCATTTTTATGCAGACGTTCTTCCGGCACTGGATGGAAGAGAATTCGTCCATTCCGGATGCGTTCCGCACCACCCAGTTGGAAATGCGGGAGCGGTTTCTCCATCCATACCTGCGGACGGGATTTGTGTTGGTGGAGTAAGGGGAAGTGGGGAAATTGTCAATGGGCTGCCGGGGTGGAAGGCTTGAAAGCGCTGGTCTGCGAAGGTGGGTTACTTACTGGTCAGTAAGGATCAAGTCCGGCGGATAGTTGTCCCATGTCTTCATGGCCTTATCCTCTCTCACTAAATTTGACAGTGCCTTTCAGGGCTGGAACATAAAAACGTGAACCCCGCTCCATAGGAGCGCCATCTTTGTAGTAGCCATCCATTCAGATTTATGCTGCCGGTCCAGCGGACCGGTACTACAAAGATACCGATCCTACGGAGCGTAATGGGATTCCTGCAAGATCTAACCTGCTCTGGTTTAAAGACAGATATCGTTCAAATTTAGTGGGACAGGATAAGGTCTTTGATTTGAGAAGATGTGCTTAGTTGTTCTTTCGAAAGTCGGAGACTTGGGAACAAGCCGTGTCGCATCGGAGATGCTCACGTGCAGATGGTGGGTTTATTCAGTTATCGGCTACTTGCAGCCTGCGGAGCAGGGAATGTCGAATATCCAATGTCGAAATGGTTCACCATTCCGGGCAGGTGTACACCTTGGGAGTTCGATATGCTGCGGTTGGATATTCGACATTCCCTATTCTTTATTTCCGTCGGAATACCGGATCTGTTGTTCAAAATCCCGGATCAGCGCTTCGCCATACAGCTCGACCAGTTTTGCATAGGTCTGTTCGTACAGGAGTTGCTTCAGGGTTTCCGCTGTTCCCTGCTCCTGCAGAAACCCGATCAGGGCGCCGCCGACCGGATACAGCAGAGCATCCGGCAGGCCATCGGCCTGTTCCATGATCTCCCCGATGCTCAGGTTCTCCCTGTTGGCCGATCGTGCCAGTGCGATCCGGTCCCGGTCGGTCTGATCGAACGCGACCGCCACTCCTTCGTTGATAAGCCGGTTCCGGATCAGTGGTCTGATCCCGTAGGCGCACAG
>SBHD01000009.1 GCA_006226345.1 Bacteroidota bacterium
CTGTGTCGTTCCAGTTCGCCATTGAGCAGGTTGCGGGCGATGATGCCGCGGCACTTGCCATCTACGATAACCACATCGAGCATTTCGTGGCGGTTATACAATTTGACATTGCCCAGCGCCACCTGCCGGCTCAGGGCCTGATACGCCCCGATCAGCAGCTGCTGCCCGGTTTGTCCGCGGGCGTAAAAGGTACGGGAGACCTGTACCCCGCCAAATGAGCGGTTTTCCAGCAGGCCGCCGTATTCCCGGGCAAAGGGTACTCCTTGTGCCACGCATTGGTCAATGATATTGGCCGATACCTCGGCAAGCCGGTGTACATTGGCTTCCCTGGACCGGTAGTCCCCGCCTTTGATCGTGTCGTAAAACAAGCGATATACCGAATCGCCATCGTTGCGGTAGTTTTTAGCCGCATTGATACCACCTTGTGCGGCGATGGAGTGTGCCCGGCGTGGGCTGTCATGGAAGGTAAAAACCTTTACATTATACCCCAGTTCACCAAGAGAGGCTGCAGCGGAGGCGCCAGCCAGTCCGGAGCCGATAATGATGACGTCGATCCGGCGCTTGTTATTAGGCGCGACGAGCGGTACGTGGCCTTTATAGTTTTCCCATTTTTCGCTCACAGCGCCTTCCGGGACCTTGGAATCAAGCTTGGTTGCAGTTGCTTTTGCTGCCATATTTTCTTATTCGGATTGCAGGTTAACATATCAGGTCTTACGGGGCAGACTGTTACGGGGCAAAACCCTGTGTTCCTACCTGAGGTACATGGCGACCGGGATCAGGGCAAACAATGCCGGGACCAGGATCGCATAGGCAGCGCCAACCGTCTTGATCAGTGGGGTATACTTGGTGTGGTTCAGGCCCAGCGTCTGAAATGCAGACCAGAACCCGTGCCAGAGGTGGTACCCGACCACGACCATGGAGATCACATAGAACAATACAAACCCGAGCTGCTCATACGACTGGGCTACCAGTGAATACAAGTCTTTAATCGGGTGTGTGGTGGAATCGTATTCCACAAAGACCAGGTTACCCCAGTGCATCTGGAACCAGTACTGGTACATGTGCAGTACGATAAAAATGAAGATGATGATACCCAGCCAGCCCATGTTTCGCGCGGCACGCTCGGAACCCCGTACATGTTCTACGGCATACCGTGCCTCACCGCGGGCCTCCCGGTTGTTGCGCCACAGGAGTATTCCCTGAATGGCGTGAAGCAGAATAAACGCATACAAGAGGTACGAGGTCGTCTTGATAACAGGATTGTGGGTCATGAAATAGGCATAGGTATTAAATGCCTCCCCTCCATCATCGGCCAGCAATTGGAGATTGCCTAACAAGTGTACCAGTAAGAAAAGCGTCAGAAATATACCGGTCAGCGCCATCACGATCTTCTGACCGATTGAAGATGTAAGAAATTTGGAAAACCAACCCATTGGAATGATGAGTTATGAGTGATAAGTTATGGAGCTTAGGAGACGGCTCCTTGTTTTTCGTGTGTTTCAGTAATGTTGAAGCAAAGAAAACAAAAAGATCATGCTTGTTGAAAAGCAGGGTCTCTTTAATTTTCGATACAAAACTAGGAATGGGAACGCAGCAGCCGAATTTTCGTTCGGGTTTAAACGCAGGTGAGCAGGTATTTAGACTTTGTCTAAAAAGCAGACTACAGATAGCTGTCTGAAAAAGCCAGTGGCAACAGATCCCGGCCGTGTTGAAAAACGTATACCGGGCCGGTTTCTCCCTGCAGGATGACCCGGATATCCTGCTGGTTCTTATGTTCGGTTTCACAAATTACCTGACGGCAGCCGCCGCAAGGCGCCGCAGGCACCGAAATTGTCTTATGGGCACTTTTTACCACAACGGCAAGTGCCGTGACGGAAACGCCCGGATAGCGGCTGGCAGCAGAGGCCAGCACGGACTGCTCGGCGCAGATGCACAGCGGGTAAGCGGCATTTTCATAGTTGCTCCCGTTAATAATATCGCCATTGGCCATCTGCGCAGCAACGCCGACCCTGAACCCGGAATATGGCGCATAGGCATATCCGAGCGCTTCGCGTGCATGTGCCAGCAGCGTCTGATCGGCTTGTGGCAATTCCGTATCCGTTTCGTAAATGTGAAAGGTTGCTTGCAGGGTGTGCTCTTTCATGGTTGGGTCGTATTGATCTGAAAGATAAGCGTTACGGCTGTACCGGTCAACTATTTCTGAAAGACACCATTGGTAAAGATCCCGAGTTTTTCCATACCGATCCGGTTGCCGATAAAACTGAACGTGCCGCCGACCGATCGTGTTTTAGTATTCAGGCTGTTTAAAAAGCAGCTACCTTCAAAACTGTCATATGTTTCCCAGTCGTCCTCATCATCTTCCTTCACTATCTGGGCAATAGCAGCAAACCGGAATATAGCATACGTATCCGGGTCATAGGTTGTTTCCAGTGGAAGGCGGGACATGTCATGCTTGGTCAATCCGGCCAGAACCAGGTAAAAACGGTGTGCCATTCCGGTGGAGTCTGTCCAGTCCAGGTTTAGGTGGAGCGACAGCATCACCGTATCGGGTATTTCCTCAATGAGTTGCACACCGGTGGTCCAAAAGGGTTCGTTGGCCATCAATACTTCCTTCCTCAGGATGTCGTCATAGTACCGCCACATCAGCAGGTTGACGGAAACGGGTTTTCTCATGTTCATAGGGATGGCATGCTGTCCCCGGGTGATGGCAAAATCTGTGATGGTCAGCGTACAGTCCGTGCAGGCCAGGTTGAAGCTGTCATTGGGTGCTTCGCGCACTAGGGTAACCTGGGCAAACAGGCCAGTGTACAGGAAGAGAAAAAGGACTAAAGCAGAAAGGGTTCGCATCCGAATGGCATATGGGTAAATCGATTATGTGGCAGGCAAAAATAGGATAATCAATTTAGTTTCAAAGGAATGCTTGCCTGCTGAACCGCATCCGCTACGCCGTGATAGATCAGGATGTCCGCATTTTCCCAAACCCCGGGGACTTTAAAATACAGGGAGCCATCTCCGGTCGTGTTTGGATCGACAAACGGAAATAGCACCCGGTAGGGCGCTATTTCTTCCGTCCCGTTGTTCAGATGGACCACAGATGCCGAAACATCCTTGCCAAACTCCGGCCTGATACACCGCAACTTCAGGTGCAGTTCCTTCCAGCCTCTGTTTCCGGATCTGAGTTCTGCTTGTAACAACTGATAGGCGATTGCGCCTTCGTATTGTGCGTGCAAACGGATGATCGTGCCGGATACCGGTAGTGATTTGGAAATAGTATCCTCCACGTACACAGGGCTGACCAGGCCATCTGATTCGGTTGCTGATAATGGAGTGGCTTTGTCTGGTTTTTTCAGGCTGACTGCCAGCCAGCCAGCGAAAATGAATATGGCAACGATCCCCGCCAGAAGCCACAGGCGGCTGCGCTGGCCAGACGCCACAGATTGGCCTGAAGGTTGTTCGATGAAGTCGCGCAGGTCGCGCCGTATCCGGGCTTCTGCCACAGCAATCTGCTCCTGCGTCAGTACGCCGGTGCGTATCTGTTGCTGTAATGCGCTCCAATTGCCTTCCATTATGGCAACTTCTCCCAATTTATCCGGAAAGTTTTGGCGCAGCAGGATGAATAACTGCTCAAGGGCATTTTCAGCCAGGAGCCGGAGCGCCTTTTCTTTTTCCATACAGTTTCATTTAGCCTATAAAAGTAAATGCTGTAGTAAATAAGTGAACATAGCAGACCAGAATTTTTGAGCTGTTTTGCACCTCGGCATATTTCCCCTTATCAGCAAGGCAATAAAAAATCCCGTTGAGCATCGTCGCCCAACGGGATCGTTTTTTATTTAGCTTCAGCTTTAGTTCCGCCGGTCCCGGCCACCGCCACCACCGCGATGTCCGCCGCCGCCGCCTCTGCGGTCGCGGTCGCCGCCACCTCTGCGGTCGCGGTCGCCGCCGCCTCTGCGGTCGCCGCCGCCACGGTTTCCGCCGCCGCCGGAGCGTTCGACATAACCTTCAGGCTTGGGCATCAGGGCCTTTACGGAAAGGCGCAGTTTACCGGTTTTCGGATCGTTTTCAAGCAATTTGACCTTGATCTCATCGCCTACTTTGTACAGATCGGCCACGCTCGGGACGCGCTCGTAGCTTATCTCTGAAACGTGCAGGAGACCGCTTTTGCCTTTGAATTTG
Source organism: Bacteroidota bacterium (assembly GCA_006226345.1). Classification (GTDB taxonomy): domain Bacteria; phylum Bacteroidota; class Bacteroidia; order Chitinophagales; family Saprospiraceae; genus M3007. The sequence continues at coordinate 4,174 of SBHD01000009.1, forward strand.
ACAAAGCAACCGTATTCCTCTACCCGTTCCACCACACCGTCGTACACGTCGCCCGGCGTCGGTACGAACACGATATCCTGGATCTTGTCGTTTGCAGCATCCAGCGAGGCCTTATCCGGACCAAAGATGGCCACGATACCGCCCTGCTCGTCTTCATCGATACTGATGGTCGTGCCGGTCTGGCGCTGCAGTTCCTGGATCACTTTACCACCCGGCCCGATCACGGCACCAATGTATTCACGGTCGATACGGAACTCAACCATGCGCGGTGCATGCGGCTTGAGGTCTTCCCGCGGTGCTTCGAGCGCTTTGGCCATTTCGCCGAGAATATGGAGCCGGCCGGCACGCGCCTGCATGAGTGCTTTTTCCAGCAGTTCATACGGCATGCCGTCGATCTTGATATCCATTTGGGTGCCGCAAATACCATTGGCAGTACCAGTAACTTTAAAGTCCATATCGCCCAGTGCATCCTCGTCGCCGAGGATATCGGACAGAATGGAAACCCGGCCCTGATCATCGGCAATCGCGCCCATGGCGATACCGGCGATCGGGGCTTTGAGCGGTACGCCGCCATCCATCAGTGCAAGCGATCCGGCACACACCGTAGCCATGGAAGACGAACCGTTGGACTCCAGGATGTCCGATACCACCCGAACTGTGTACGGGTAGCTTTCCGGCAGCATCTTGCGGATGGAACGGCCCGCCAGGTTGGCGTGGCCCACTTCGCGGCGCCCGGGGCCCCGCATTGGCCGTACTTCACCAACGGAATACGGCGGGAAGTTGTAGTGCAGGATGAAATTGTCGTCGTAGTTGGTCAGGGCGTTATCGATGAGCGCCTGGTCCTGTTTGGTGCCCAGCGTCAGGGACGTGAGCGATTGGGTTTCGCCGCGGTTAAAGACGGCAGAACCGTGGGCAGACGGCAGATAGTCGACCTCGCACCAGATCGGACGCACCTCATCGGTTTTACGACCATCCAGGCGTTTGCCTTCCGACAGGATCACGTCGCGGATGACAAACTTCTTCAGTTTGTCAAAGTATTTTTCAGCCAGTTCGGTCCACTCTTCCATAAACTCTTCGCCAAACTCCCCGGTCATCGTTTCGATCAGGCGTTCGCGCATGGCTTCGATGGCATCCCGGCGCGTGCTCTTGTCGCTGGCGCTGCGGGCAAGCGTATACAGCTCGTCTTTGCAGTGCTTTTCCACGATGGTTTTCAGGTCATCGTTTTCCTTGATCTCCGGCAACGGCCGTTTGATCAGGGCTTTTTCACCGACCAGTTCAGCCAGGCGCTCCTGGGCTTCGATCTGCACACGGATCGCTTCGTGGCCGATCTTGAGGATCTCGATCAGTTCGGTTTCCTGGCACTCTTTGGCTTCACCTTCCACCATGGTGATGTCGTGTTTCGTGGCGGCTACGATGAAATCCATATCGGCGCGTTCCAGATCGGCGCGGTTGGGATTGACCACGTACTGGCCGTCGATCCGGGCAACCCGGACTTCGGAGAACAGTGCTTCCACCGGAATATCGCTGGTAGCGACAGCAGCGGAGCAGGCCAGTCCGGCGAGGGCATCCGGCATGACATCCTTATCGGCGGAGATCAGGTTGATGATCACCTGTGTTTCATTCATGTAGCCATCCGGGAAGAGCGGGCGCAGGGCGCGATCGACCAGGCGGCTGATCAGAATCTCATAGTCCGACAAGCGAGCCTCCCGGCGAAAGAAGTTGCCCGGGATACGGCCGGCTGCAGCGAATTTTTCCTGATAATCCACGGAAAGAGGGAAGAAAGGCTGGCCTTCTTTGGCCTTGCGGGCGCTCACGACAGTTGCAATAAGCATCGTGTTGCCCATACGCACGACGACGCTACCGTCGGCCTGCGTGGCGAGTTTGCCCGTTTCCAGCGTCACTTCCCGGCCATCGGGAAGGCTAAACGAGGTACGGAGCGGGATTTGTTTTCCCATTCAACAATACAATTGGTGCACCGGAGGGGCAGAGGCAGTTGCCTTGAGCAGAAAGCCGGAAGAAATGATTTGGGGCAAATATGGCTTTCCGTATGCGCAGTTGCGCAAAAGGGCGGCATTCCGGAAACCGAAAGATCACACAAAGAGGCAGCGACAGCAACAGGTGCTCCGACTGTGTCTTTGTGTGGGGGAGATTAGTCCCCGTTTCCAGGGGCCGTTTGCAGGCTAGTGCAGGCGCCCGGCCCGGTGCGGTTAAGAAATAAAAGAACGTTTGGAATTAGTATGGACACTGTTATATCCGGCTGGCGGATATATATTCGTAAACGAAGCAGCGCCGGTATATTTTTTTCGTGTTTCGTAGGGCGAAACCGGGTATCAGGTGGGCGGCGGTTTTTAGCAGGTTACAAAAACGGAGATGACCTCCTGCAGGAAGTCATCTCCGGAAGTTGGCTTACTTACGCAGGCCGAGTTTCTCGATCAATGCGCGGTATTTGAAAATGTCTTTCTTGGCGTAGTAAGACAGCAGCCGTTTACGCTGGCCAACCTTGTGCAGCAGCGAACGCCGCGTCGAGTGGTCTTTCTTGTTGGCACGCAGGTGTGCCGACAGGCTGTCGATCTGATACGTCAGGAGGGCTACCTGAACTTCCACGTTGCCCGTGTCTTTGTCGTTTTTGCCGTGTTCTTTTGTGATCTCGGCTACTTTCTCTTTTGAATAGTAAACTGCCATTTTCTGTTGAAATGTTGAAAAATGAAAGAGTTGATCGGGATGTTGATCTGTTTATTTGCTGATATGTTGATTTGAATGCGCCAGGTTAAAAACCAGGCTTACAGTGTCCCCGACACCTCTCGAATCAACTAATCAACACCTCAACGTATCAACAACCCTTCAGCCAAAACCAAACTTCAGCGGGTCAAACGGCAGTTTTTGCCTATCCGTCCGGCTTTAGCCGGCGCAAAAGTACAGGATAAGTTTGAAGGAGCAAAGGCCTGACACTCAAAAGTTTTAAATGGGCGGGGGAAACGGAGGGGATTCCGAATAAAATTTTACAGGGTAAAAAGAACTCCCCTACATGAAGCGCTGCTGCATCATTTGTTCGACTGCACAGACAAACATTGGTACAATGAATTATTGGAGCATTATTGTTTGTTTGCCGATGCCTGTTCCAACTCTTTGGCTTCATTCCACAACCCGTCCATCTCTTCCAGGGTCATATCCTGCAAAGGCTGTGGTGCGTTTGCCTCGATATATTCAAACCGGGATTTGAATTTCCGGTTGACGCGTTCCAGGGCTGTTTCCGGGTCGACGCCAATAAAACGCGCATAGTTGACCAGGGCGAAAAGCACATCGCCGAACTCCTCCTCTACCTTTTCCTTCGGTGCTGCGGTCTGTATGTTTTCCTGCAGTTCACCGATCTCTTCCTCTACCTTGGCCCAGACCTGTTCGGTGGTTTCCCATTCAAAACCCACCTGTTTGGTCTTTTCCTGCATGCGGTAGGCCTTCACCATGGCAGGCAGGCTGTTGGGAACGCCGGCCAGCAGGGATTTTTTACCTTCCTTGAGTTTGAGTTGCTCCCAGTTGCGCTTCACCTCTTCATCATCCGCTACTTCCACATCGCCGTAAATATGCGGGTGCCGGGCGACAAGTTTGTCGCAAATGGCATGCAGGGCATCCGCAATGTCGAAGGCGCCTTTTTCATCGGCGATCTTGGCGTAAAAAACCATATGGAGCATGAGGTCGCCGATCTCTTCCTTGATGCCGGGGAGATCGTTGTCCAGAATGGCATCTGCCAGTTCATAGGTTTCCTCGATGGTCAGGTTGCGCAATGACTCGAGAGTTTGCTTGCGGTCCCAGGGGCAGAGCGCCCGCAGGTCGTCCATTGTTTTCAGCAGGCGTTCAAAAGCCGCTTTTTTGTCCTCCATGGTGTTCATGGCGCAAAAATCCAGCAACTTTTACATTCTTTCTGCATGAAAGCCTGAAAAGATCAGGTGAAAAAAAGGAACGGGGCCGGAGATTGGGGATGACAGTCAGGGTAGCTTCCGCTCATTCGGAACAAACAAAAGACAGAATAAAATGAAGCGCTATTCGGCCGTGTTCCAATTTTGGCGTTAGCAAACAGGAGTAGTGCTCCTGCAGGGTTTCCGGCACCCGTTCCCGGTTCCTCTGGGTTGAAGGTGTTTTTTATATCAGTTCAAAAAACGCGCCGCCCTGGATTCAACAGGGCAGCGCGTTCTAAAGTTTAAATGATCACTATTTCGTTCTTACCGGACAAGTGTAATGTCGCCTTTGTACAACAATGTCCGGCCGTCGATCAGATCGATTTCGGCATAATACACGAACACTGCCGGGTTCATCAGTTTGTCATGATGGTAGCCATCCCAGCCGTGATCCGGGTCGTTGGGTTGGAAGTTGAAATCCTGGAAGACCATTGTGCCCCAGCGGTCAAAGATCTGGAAGGAGCGTATCTGAAGGATCTGATCGCCGTCGGCAAAGATGAAGACCTTGTCGTTCTCGCCGTCCTCGTCCCAGGGTGAGAAGGCGTTCGGGATATAGATCCGGGGTTCGTTGTCAACGCGGATCAATACCCGGTCACTGGCACGACAACCGTCTATGCTGACAACGGTTACGGTATATTCCGTCGGCTTGAATGGTTTGGCGACAGGTTCGAGCAAGCTCAGAATATCTGTGCCGTTGAATGTCAGGCCTTCAAGCGGAGTCCAGATCACCGAATCGATTAAGGCAAGGGAATACCCGAATGGCAACTTTGCTTCCAGTTGCAACGAGTCTCCAAGTACTATGTCAAACTCCGGTGTGATGCTTACCGACGGGTCTGGTGCCTGCGGGACAACCAGTTTTTTGTAAAATTCACATCCATTCGCATCCTGGATCCATAGGTCGTAAGTGCCCGGAGCAATACTGCTGAAGTCAGGACTGGTGTTGAATGATTGCCCATTATTAATGGAATACAAATACGGTCCGTACCCACCGACTACCTGTTCAAAGGTTATGACGCCGTCATTGTCCTTACAGGTCGGCCGTGTCAGATCGAAGACGAAATCGGTCGGCACATTAGTCTCTACGAATACCTCTACATTATCCGTACTTGTACAACCATTGTTGTTATTGGTAACAAGCAGGCTGTAAACACCTGGCTCATTGACCGATGGGTTCAGTGAATTAGCGCCGGACAGGATGTTGCCTCCCGCCGTAGACCAGGCATAGCTGAACTGCGAACCGGTGGAAGCAAAGGCCTGCAAGGCAACTTCATCAATCGAACAGGTCAGTGTAAAGGGCGGTCCGGCCTCTGCGTTGGGGTGAACCGTATTCTGAGACACCTGCACGCTGCTGGTGCTGGTACAGCCGTTTACATTATTCAGGATGGTCAGCATGTAATTACCCGGTGCGTTGACGTTTGCCTGAATATTATCCTGATCACCTATGAAGTTGCCGTTCAGCGTTGTCCAGGCATAGGAGAAGTTCGGGCCTGCCGACGAGCCGGTACCGTTCAGGGTTACCTGCTGAACGGCGCAAGTCAGTTCCGGAGCATTGGCAATTGCGATGGTCGGCTCCTGAATATCTTCTACCACCAGCACCTGGTCGGTAGACGTACAGCCATTGTCAGTATTCTGCACCAGCAGCGCATATCCACCCGGTGCCGCAATGGTGGGTGTCAGGGAGTTGTTGCCGGACAGGATCGCACCGTTAGGTGTTGTCCACTCATAGTAGTAAGCAATACCGCCACCCTGGCTGGAACCTGTTCCGTTCAGCTGAAGGGTTGTCAGGGCACAGGTCAGCGTCATGTTGGCGCCTGCATTGGCTACCGGAGGTGCGATATCCTGATCGACCACCACGTCGGAGGTTGTCGTGCAACCATTATCCAGATTGGTGACCAGCAATGAGTAGGTGCCTGGCTGGTTGACGATAGGTTGCAGCGGATTGTTCAGACTGGTGAAGTTGCCGTTGGCTGTCGTCCAGTTGTACTGCACGTTACCGGTGGAGGTGCCGGCAGCGTTGATGGTAACATTCTTAACGAGGCAGGTCAGCGTGGCAGGCTCGGCCAGGGTGATCGTGGGAGCGTTCTGGTCTGCCAACACCTCTACGGCATCTGATGCCGTACAGCCGTTGTTTGTATTTGTTACGATCAGGGTATATGTGCCGATTGCACTTACTGCCGGTGCCAGGGTGTTGGCTCCACTGGCGATCACACCGTCCAGCGTCTGCCAGTTGTACAGGAAGTTGCCATTGGTAGTGACATCTCCGTTCAGTGTGATCGACGACAAGGTACAGGTCAGGGTTTGCGGATTTCCGGCTTCAACACCCGGCGGCGCTATATCCTGATCGATCACTACGCTGGAATAGGAGATACAATTGTTGTTGTTGTTGGTGACTGCCAGTTGATAGGTTCCCGGCTGGTTAATAACCGGCACCAGAGATGTGCTGCCGCTAACGATATTACCTCCGCCCATGGTGGTCCAGAGGTAGCTAAACTCCGGTCCGGTACTGGAGTTGTTACCATTCAGCGTGAGCGTATTCACGGCACAGGTCAGGATGCCACCAAGCCCAGCTTCAGCAGTGGGGAAGTCGGCAGACTGGGTAATGCTGACCTGGTCTGTTGCGGTGCAACCATTTATGGTGTTCGTCACTGTCAGGAAATAGAACCCTGCACCATTCACCTCCGGATTCAGGATATTATTTGCAGTCAGGAAGTTGCCGGTATTGGTCGACCATTTATAGGTATAATTTGGCCCCATACTGGCGGTCGGGCTCAGAATGTAGCTGGTTTCCGTGCAGGTGAGCTGGAATCCCGGACCGGCATCAGCCATGGGTGCATCCATATCAATGGTAAGCGAAACATTATCTGTCGAAGTACAGCCGTTCACGGTATTGGTAACCACCAGGGAATACAGTCCGGGCTGGTCTACTACCGGGTGGGCGCTGTTGCCGCCGGAAACAATCCCCAGACCGGTCCAGGAATAGGTGAACTGCGGACCAGTAGAACTGCCTGTCCCCCCAAGGGCGAGTTGTGGATTATAGCAGTTCAGGATATTGTCGGCACCGGCGTCGGCGACAGGTGGTTGAATGTCCTTCTGTACATTCACATTCTTAACGGAGGTACAGCCATTGTCGTTATTCGTGATCAGCAGGGTGTAACTACCGGGTTGATCAACAGTGGCTGTCAGGGTATTACTACCGGAAACGATGCCAGGTCCTGTCCAGTTGTATACAAAGTTGGCGCCGATACTGGATCCGGAGCCATTCAGATTGACCAGGCTGTTGTAGCAGTTCAATACATCAGGAGTAGCGATCAGTACCACCGGATCAGTGTCATCCTGGAGGATTTGCACAGAAGCAGCGCTGGTACAGCCGTTTTGTGTATTGGTTACGATGATCTGATAAGTGCCGGGTTCGTCCACCTCCGGATTGAGGATGTTGGCGGGGGGCAGGATATTGCCGCCGTTAATGGCTGACCATGCATAGGTGAAATTTGTGCCCTGGCTGGAACCGTTTCCATCCAAAGTCAGGGACGGATTGGTACAGTTCAGCGTCTGGGTCTGACCTGCGTTTGCAACTGGCGGAATGATATCGTCATCCACCGTTACAGATGCACTTGTGGTACAACTGTTGTCCGTATTTGTCACCACTAACGTATATGTGCCGGCTAATCCAACTACCGGCTGCAAGGTGGTTGCGCCGGAAAGGATCTGGCCCGTTTGGGTGCCCCATTGGTACTGGAAGGTCGGTCCGGAGCTACTGCCGGTGCCGTTCAGTGTTTGCTGCGGTTGGGCGCAGGTGATCAGTGAAGGTGGCGCAATGGCTACGGTCGGCGGTGCCAGGTCTTCCTGTACTGTGGCAGAAGCACTCGTCGTACAGCCGTTGGAAATATTGGTCACTACCAGGGTGTACGTGCCTGCCTTCGTGATGGTCGGTTGAAGCGTGGTTGCGCCGGAAGCAATATTACCATTCGCAGTTGTCCACTGGTATTGAAAGTTGGCACCCGAACTGGAGCCTGCTCCATTCAGCTGGATCGTAGGCGTCAGACAGTTGATTTCCCCTGGCGGGTTGACAATCGCCTTGGGTGCCGCAATATTTTGAGCAATTTGCGTGGAGCCTGTCGAAGTACAGCCATTGATCGTATTCGTTACCAGAAGGGTGTACGTACCCGGAGCATCTACAATAACTGCAGGGGTGTTCGCCCCACTGACAATATTACCGTTGGGAGTGGATGTCCACTGATAGGTGATATTAGGGAGTACGATCGTAGCGGGGTCTCCCAACTGGATCTGTGTAAGGTTACAGGTCAGCGTGCCCGGTGTTCCCGGGTTGACCACCGGCGGGATCGTATTCTGGGTGATCTGTACGGATGCGGAAGCCGTACAGTTATTCGACAGGTTGGTGACCAGCAGCGAGTAGAACCCGGGCGCATTCGCCACGGGGGTCAGTGTATTAGCGCCGCTGACAATATTACCACCGCCGGAGGTGAGCCATAGGAAGCTGTACCCCGGGCCATTGGATGATGCCGTGCCATTAATCGTTACCGTCGAGTTGACACAGGTGATCTCATCGTTGACAATAGCGATCGCCGAGGGGTCGGTAAAGTCCAGCGGTACAAATACAGTGGCGTCGTCCGTACACCCGTTTTGGGTGTTGGTAACCACCAGGGTGTAGTTGCCCTCCTCCGTTACAATGGCGTTGGCACTGGCCTGTCCGGATTTGATATTGCCGTTTACAGTAGACCATTGATAGGAATACGTGCCACCTGCAGGCGATGCACTACCGTTAAGGGTAACTTCCGATACGGTACAGGTCAATGTACCCGGAGGTGCGATGGATGCAGTCGGGGCTGCATTATTCAGATTAACCACAACCGCATCTGTTTGCGTACAGCCGGTGGCAGTATTGGTCACGAGTATCGTATAGGTGCCGGCAACGCCTACGGTGGGGGTCAGGGTATTGGCGCCACTGATTATGACACCTCCCGGAGAGGAAGACCACTGATAGGTAAAGTTCGGACCGGAGGATGAGCCGGTTCCGTCCAGTGTGGCGTTTGTAACGGCACAGGTTATCGTTTGTTGAGGCCCGGCTTCTGCTGTTGGCAGGGTGGTAAAGGCAAGTACCTCCACAGTATCCAGCGATACACAACCATTACTGGTGTTTTGTACCTGCAAGATATAGTTGCCGGCCTGGTTTACGACCGGGTTTAGCGTCGTGTCTCCACTAAGGATATTCCCGGGAGCGGCAGACCATTTGTAGACAAAATTGGCGCCTATGGATGAGTTGCTTGCATCCAGAGAAACCGTGGTAATGACACACGTCAGCGAGTCATCCACTGTTGCTTCTGCAACCGGTGGATCGAAATCCCCTGGCACATCTGCATGGGTGGTGGTGGTACAGCCCGACTGGTCCGTTACTGTTACTGTATAAGTACCTGCCGCTAGTCCGGAAGGATCCTGTACGTTGGAGCCATTGCTCCACTGGTAGGTGTAGTTCGGGAAGCCGCCGGTGACATTCAGGTCGATGCTACCGATATTTGGGTTATAGCAATTTGTCCCAAGTACGGCCCCAACGGTAGGAGTCAGGGCATTTGGAGCAATGATCTGGAACGTCTCTGCATCTGTACATCCAAAGCCATCCGTGACAGTTACACTATAGGTGCCAGCAGGGAGGCTGATCGGATCGGGGATATTGGGAATATTCACCGGGCCGACCCAGTTGTAATTATACGGGCCTTGTCCACCAATTACAAGTGTATTGATTGAACCGTTCGTAGAACTGGCACACACTATATTGGTTACTTCACCGGAGAGATCTAACGTGGACTCCTGAACCAGAATGGCCCCCTGACCGGGGCCCTCACATCCCGCCCCGTCTATAACATTGGTGATCTGATAGAGTCCGGGCTGATTGACTGTCAGGAAGTACGGGTTGTCCACGATGTCGTAGACCGGTGGCTGCGGGTCGCCATTCAGAGTGTATTCAAGGGTGAACGGGCCGGAGCCGATAAAGTTAACCTTGATCAGGGCGTCCTGCCCAAGCTCGCATATTTGTGGAGCCGGAGGCAGTAATTGAGCAGCCGGCAATGGATTTACGATCACACGTGCAGTGGCGACCTTGGTTTTTCCACAGGCATCGGTGACGGTGACCCGTACGTTGGAAGACACTCCAACAAAAACAGTTGCGCTGGCGTCGGTAGAGCCGTTCTGCCACTGATAGGTGTACGGCGGTACGCCGTCCAGCACATCCACATTAACGGTAGCGGCACCCGGGCCACAGATCGTAGTGGTATCTGCCATGGCATCCAGTATGGGAAGATCTTCAATGATCAGGGTTTCCGTCGGATTCAGACAGGAACAGGGGTTGTTCAGGGTAATGATGATAGTCTCCTGGCCTTCCAGGATAAGATCGTTCAGGATATTAACATTGAGCACATATTCAGACTGGCCCACCGGAATCACAATGACCGGAGGGATAAAGGAATAGTCGGTGCCGGCTGTGGCCGAGCCGGTTACAGTGAATTGCACCGGCAAGGGTGAGCTGAGGTTGTTACCGATACGCTTGAAAACCAATTGTACGGTGCCACAGCCTTCATACACATCCTTATCGTCAGGGTTGCCGTCAACCACCCATTCCACACTTGCATTACCACCTGCATTAAACGAACCTTCATTGAGGAATACAGCCGAATCCCAAACTCCATCACCTACATCCGCAATTTTTAGTTTAATGTGATAGGTCTGGCAGGCCTGTACGTTGGCGACAGCCGTAAATTTCCGGGTGAAGCCATCATACTGTACCTCATTCACGGCAGGCAGAAATGAAGGTTGCTGGCCACAAAGGTTGTTACTTGAGGCCGGCTGGTTATTTACATAGAAGCCGGAGTTGTTGATATGGTTGACGTTGTTGATCGCCACGGGGATCTGGGAAGCCGGGATAAGGGCGATGTTTTGCTGACCGCCCGGAATGCCGGGGCCCGAGATAAAGAAGCCGAAAACGTCGTTATACTGTGTCCCGACATATTCACAGTATTCTTCAGATGCAAATACGAAGTTGAACGAAACCGGCGATTCGGTAGGTGTAAAGTCAAACTCGATATTGGCCATATCGAACAACGCACCATTGGTCAGGGTCTGCAGATCAGGGTCCGGAGTAGACACCCCGTAGCCTGCGCTGGCGCCATCCTGGTCATTCGGACCGGGGGCAACGCTGATATCGCCGGTAGCCATGATAACACCGGAGGCAAATCCGATGTTGGTCAGACCATTGGAGAAGGTACCGATCTGGCCGCCGTTCCCGGAGAATTGTACGTTGGTAATGTCGAAGCAGTCACCACCGATCAGGACATTCCGGACCAGGTCGTCGGCACTTTGTCCGCCGCTGACCTCCAGTACGGCCGAAACGGACTCCAGGTATTCCTGAAGGTCCTTTTTCTTACACGTTTTACAGATGATGGAAACGTAATGACGCGGTGGATTATCGGTATCCCAGGTACACGGATAATTGAATATAAACTGCATAGTGGCCTTATTGGCTACGAAAGTCAGTTCGCGGGCAACCGGGTCAAACGGATCATATTCAGTACCTGCATCCAAAGCCTGGGCAGTCGGCTGGCAGTCGCCTAGTGCCGGGTCATCCGGGATAATGATTGCGTACGACTCACCCGGAATGAGGTTTTCAAACTGCATGATTTGCTGGGCGGACTTAGCCGAGAAAATATGCCGTTGCTGGTATGCATCCAGGATGACTGGCGTGGTACTGTCGTCAGGCCCGGTTTGCGCCAGCAAGGGCGTGGCCAGGAGACAGATCAAAAGCGATAAACTGTAGACGCGGGATGTAGAAAGGCACATACAAGTCGAGTTTAGTGTTGTAAGCCTGATTATTGTTTGAGTCAGTGCCGGCGGTTGCCGCGGTATGACCGGATAGAGTTTGTCAAAATAAGTATTAAGATACACTTTTTAGGGTAAACGCTGCATCTGCATTACCTCAAAATTGTGCATGCCCGGATGAACAGGCAAAATTTTGCTACTGAGCAGGGAAATTTTCCTGCTCGGGGGGAACCATTAAAAATGAAACAAGCGCATAGACGGGATTTCAATTCAGGACGGATTATATACAGGAGTAACGGAAATATGGCTAAATCGGTCTTCTGCGTTGTCAGGAGTAGTAAATATCAGTCATACAGTGTTGAGAATAAACACGTTGTATCAAGAGGTGTATGAAAATGCATATCACCTGGCATTATATACCTTTTAATGCTGCAATGATAGAAAATTTTCTTGTGACGAAGGTGGGTTTTAACAAAAATGTGGACGTATTCTAGGTGGTTTTGGCCGATTCTGTGAGCCCGCGGTCCGGATGGCCACTGATTGTTTGGCGGGCAACTGGATTATCCTCCAGACCCGGCGGAATCGCGGGTGGCTACACATTTTTTTATGGATTGCTTGTCAAAGAGTTGTTTGCCTGACTGCGGTGGCGTAAGTTTGCAGCGTAACGTTGGTCAGGGAAGGACATTTTTGCTTTCATGCCAACGGCCAATTTTTTACCAACCCAACATTCAATGGACGGTGATCCGTTATTATGCACGCGAAAAACGAAAGCTCGTGGAATTACCCGAGCTGGAGCCGGGTTGTTGGGTAAACCTTACCCCACCGTTTGCTCCTGACGAACTGGAGGAATTTGCCCGCCGGCTCGAATTCGATCCTGTTTTCCTGACCGACTCACTGGACCTGGATGAACGCGCCCGCTATGAGCGTGATGAAGACGTCCGCTTTATTTTGGTCAGTACTCCGGTGCTCAATGAGGTTTCCGATGCTGAAAACGAGGCTGTTTTTATAACGGTGCCGATCGGTATTATCCTGACCATCGAGCATGTGGTTACGGTTTCTGCATTTGAAACACCCGTGATCAATGCCTTCCTGGAAGGGAAGGTCCGTAATTTTAATCCGGCCGATGAGAAACGCTTTGTTCTGCAGGTTATGGAACAGAATGTATATTACTTCCTGTCCTGCCTGAAGAAACTCAATATGCGTCGCAATCTCATTGAAAAGGAGTTGATGCATTCCAGCCGGAATGCGGAACTGAAGCAACTCCTGTCCATTGAAAAAAGCCTGGTGTACTTTGTTAACTCTCTCAACGCCAATGAACTGTTGAAACTAAAGGTTAAGCGTACCGACTTTTTACATATCAACGGTGACGAAGACCTGACTGACCTGTATGAGGATATAATTATTGATAACTCACAGGCGCTGTCTATGGCCAATGTATACACCAACATCCTGAATGGCACCATGGATGCCTATTCCAGTATCATATCCAACAACCTGAACATGGTCATCCACCGGCTGACCATAATTACGGTCGTGCTGATGGTGCCCACCCTGATCTCGTCGTTCTTTGGCATGAACATACCGAATGGTATACCGGAGAATCCAACGGCTTTTTACCTTACCATCCTGATTACAGCTTTCCTTACGGCTTTTCTCTACTGGGTCATGAAACGGCGCCGGATCCTCTGAACTGGCCATTTCATGCATTGGTTGGTCCGGATCAATAGAGCAACAGTTTGCCAAAGCGGATACTGGATATGCCTTCCACCGACCAGCTGTACATACCTGGACTTATACCTTCCATCTGGATGTTGACTTGCCTGGTAAAGGGAACCACCTGTACAGCCCTGCCCTGTGCATCGAATAAGCGAAAAGTGCATTGTTCCGTCTGACTGGTTTCTACCCGGACTTGTCCGTCTGCCGGTGCAGGGTTGGGATATACCCGGGTATGCACCTGGCCTTCCGATGTTTCCAGATCGCGGTCCGATGGAACAGCCTGAGCATTGGGGTAGGGCTTGGAAAGCACAAATTGTCCGAATTCCGTTACCTGCAGATTGTCGTTGAAATACACCGAACCGTCCAGGCCGAATTTTCGGCGATCCCCATTATCCAGGAAGGTCCAGGTATTACCGTCTGCGGTAACATCCCTTGTCCAGAGCCGGTATTCAGCGGCATCCGACAAAAACGGACTGCGCCCAACCCGGTAGCAACGAACTTCCCGGAGCGAGGCAAATCCGGTATTCGCTCCATAATTATGCACGACCCAATACGAACGGCTGGATGGGTCGAGATCTGGTGTGGCGTCCGGTGTCAGGTTAAGGCGACTCACGCATACCTCTCCGTCAGGCAGCAATCCCGAATTGGATGTGGTGAATTCAAAACCCACGGATTTGCCGAAATAATAGGTGCCAGGTGCCGTGACCGTCAGTCGCTTACTTGCTCCGGGCCCCACAGCCAGTCCGGATGGCTGCCGGCGGGCATCTCCGTTGAGCCCCAGGTGGCGGGTGCCGCTGCGGTCCAGGATAGCGCTTCCTGCCGGTTCATTAAACTGGTAATATGCCTTTAGTCCCGGATCGTCTGTACCCAGTCGGACGAGATGCATTTGTTCCCGTATCTCCGCCTGATCCAGAGCCCGTTGGTAAATGCACACTTCATCGATCAGGCCGTTGAAGTACCGCCCTCCACCGTTCGGGTCGACGCCCAGTACAATGGGGGCGTCAAACTCTTCGGCACCCCGGGCAGTGTTGTCTACCGAAGGGACGCCATTGAGGTAAACGGTTATACGGGTCGGTTCTGCTACCAGTGCCAGGTGTACCCATTCGTTTTGCGGAATGGTTAGCCCACTGTTCCACCACCAGCCAGTGCCGTTCCAGTGGTAACTGAGGCGGTCGCCGTCAAATCCAATGCCTGCGGTGGTATTTCCGCCCCGGCAAAATACGATTGCGGCCCGGTTGGACTGCGGCCCCAGCCATTTGATCCATGCTGTGATCGTCACTGAGTCGCTGTTGAGGTACAGTGGCTCGGCTGCGACCGCATAATCGCCGTCCCCATCGAGCAGAAGTGCCTGACCCGGGAAACTGTCGCGATCGCAGCCGTCCCCCACGGTCAGCAACAGGGTATCGTGAAATACACCTTGTGGTGTGGTGAGTGCCATGTAAGCCTGGTATTGTCCGGTCGAGCCAAATACCACTTTCGGTTGCCGGGTGTTTGCATCTTGGACATGTGCGGCTCCCGGGAAAGACCAGGCCCAGCTGACGCCGTCGTGCCGAACAACAGAGTAGTCATCGAAATAGAAGGTATCGCGCGCGCAGCTGCTTTCCAGTTTGTCGGCCATCGCCTGTGGCAGTACACCTGAAGGTTCGAACAGCGGTGCTTCCCATACACCGAAGCCCCAGCAGCCGTTGCGGATCTTGCCGTCGCGATAAAAGGGCTTGAGCCGATTGGTTTCTGCACTTAGCGGGAGGCCGTTACTATAGGGTTGCCATTCTGTATGGCTGTTGTTACGGTAAAATACCCCCTGGTTGGTGCCCAGGTAAATGCCTCCATCAGTGCCATATTGAGCCATGATATTGCTGATCCGGACGCCATTCAGTTGCGCCGTGGTCAGGTTCTCCCAGCTCTGGCCGCCATCGATAGACTTGTAGATCTTTTTACCATTGGAGCCGTATGTCACGGCGCACCATAAAACGTTAGCATTTTCCCCGCTGACGGCGAGCTTTACTCGGTCGTTATTATTAGGTAAAGGCAGGCCGGTACATTTGGTCCAGGTCTGCCCGCCGTCGGTGCTGCGCCAGATACTATCGTCCACGCCGTCCCACTGGGAGCAGTACATGATCTTCGGATCAGACCGGGCGACCTCGATATCAAAAACCTTGTTGTCTTCAATGCCTGGAAAGGTATATAAGGCTGTGAACGAGGCACCACCATCCATACTTTTCCAGATAATATTGTCCTTGCCCAGGAAAACAATACCCCAGCATTGAGGGTGCCAGACCATTTCGCTATTGGCATAATATGCATAGCTTTCATTCGGGAAAAGGCCAACCGGGAAGGAACGCCTGCCTCCTGTGAGTCCGCCGTTCAGGCTGTATCCACCGATATCGGAGTGATAGGTTTTCAGACCAGGGCCCGGATTTACATATCCGGTAGCAGCTTCCCCTCCGCCCATGCGGTAGTAGGTATTGTCCGGGAAGGACTCATGCCAGGCCATATTGCCGTTGTGGTACCGCCCGCCGACGAGCAGGTCGTCGTTCCAGCCGCTGTCAAAACCCCACATATTGGCGCCGGTGATCCCGTCCATACGCGCCTCATGGGTAAGGCCAAAGTCGGTGGAATAGTTCAGCCCGCCGTCGCTGGCGATCCACAGGTCGTTGCCATGGACTGCCAGTGCCTGCAGGTCGGGATGGCTGAAGGGCAGGCCGCTGACATAGCCGCCCAGCGTCTGCCAGGTTTGCCCGCCGTCTGCACTGCGGAACCAGGATGTGCCTCCGGCGATAAGTTGCTGGTCGTTATTGGGGTCGACGATGATCGCCATATCATAAAAACCCTGGTTGAACCCGGTGGTACCATTGTTGGCCATCAGGTTGGTATGCCCCGGGATGGAATAGGGTTCTCCAATAGCGTTGGAGGGGTTGGTATTGGCCCAGCTTGCTCCATTATCCGGACTGACAAACACACCGATATATCCGTTCAGGGTCGGACCGCTGCCGCAGAGGTAGGTGTAGAGTTTATCCGGATTGGACGGGCAAACCGCTATGTGGGCACCGGTAACGGATTCGTCGGCGCCTGGCGTCCACCAGCCGGTTCCGACAGGTGTCCAGTTGAGTCCGTTGTCGGTGCTTTTCAGAAAGTCCGAGCTGCTGCCGTTTTGGCGGATAGCATACGCTACTGCCGCATCACCCGGTTTGAATTTAACAGCCCACGTCTTGTTGGTGAACACTTTCGACCAGTTCTGACCGCCATCGGTGCTTACCAGGAAGCCCTGGTCTGCTGCGGCCAGTATAATATCCGGATCGGTCGGATGTATGGCCATCTCATTTACCCGGAGGTTGTTTTCAACATAGACTTCCAGCCAGCTGGCGCCGCCGTCGGTTGACTTCAGGACCTTGCCACGGGTGGCGGCATAGACGGTATTGGGGTCGGTGGGGTGGGTGCGCACGGCACCGAAAGCATTGTGTATAAGATCGGCTGTAAGAAGCGTCCAGTTCAACCCTTTGTCCGTTGTTTTCCACAGGCCGCCCGATTCGCCGCCGGCGTAAAGTACATTCGGGTCGGAGGGGGCAATGTCAACGGCATAAATATTGGTTTGCCAGGTAACTTTGGTAATGCCGTCCGTATGATAGGTGCTTGACGGACCCACCCAGGACCAGTTGGTAGCCCCGTTTTCGGCAGCAACTTTTCGGCGTGCCTGAATTTCCACTTGCCGGAGATTTTCTTCTTTGGGGGTAGGGAAAGCCAGCGACCCGTCCGCCTGGGTAAACGGGCGTGACCAGGCCATCCAGCGTTTGTAATACTGGGTATAGCTGTTCTTTTCAAAAGGCCGTTCTTTGAAATAGTCCCGGTAGGCTTTTTCAATTTGAAAGACATTAGGCGACTCGGCCTGCATCAGGTGCATCCAGGCAGGTGCATCAGAGGCTGAATAGATCGGGGTGGGTTGTTCCTGGGTTGAGACTGTGTGGTACAGGAAAATAGCGAGGAACAGGGTAACGGCAATTTTTTTCATGATCTGCAGAACTGGTATCCTGCAAAGAAAGCGTTGGGAGGCGACATATCCAGTCCTATCCCAACTATTACCCGGAAAACGGTACCAACAGACTCACTTTTCAGGACCGGCACTGCTGTTCATGTCCTGGGGCTTCAAGCCCGGTAACTGTGCATTTTCCTTATGGCCTGAAGCAGGCTCCTATAAACGTACAACCTTCCAGAGCACTGTTCCGTCAGACCCGGACAACCTAACATAATACAACCCTGGTGCCCAACCTGCGTTCCAGGGCAGTGGATTATTTCCTGTATGCAACGATATCCGCTGTTCCAGTAGCAGACTTCCCCGGGCATCCAGTACTGCCACTTGTACCGGCCCGTCCGGCACTGCATTGCATTGCATCATGACCTGGTCTGTAAACGGGTTGGGTGCCGGCCGTATTCCGGATGCCCAGGCTGGTTCAGCAGTACTGCTGGTACAGGGTGGACCTGCAAGAAGGGTACTAACGACCGGGCTGAAAAATGCGGCGATCTTTTCGGCGCGTTCCGGCCGGTTGTGCGGATAATGGTAGGAGCCGTTATCGTTGTACCGGATACATTCAAAAAGTGCTAAAGCCGGGTTGAAGCTATTGCAGGTCAGAAAATCGGTCTGGTAGGGTGGGGGAGCAGGAAGCGTATTCAGGTAACCAGCGAGGGCGCCGTTGCCATATACGAACGGGTATTCATAGTGCCAGGGGGTTGCTCCAAGGTTGCAATAGTTGGAAAGCACCCCAAATGGTTTGCCATATTGGAAGGGGACGATCCCGTCGCAGGTTTGATGATAGAGGTAAAGCGCCGGCGTATCTGGTCCCTGAAGCCATTCGGAGGCGAATGCTTCCGATGGCAGGCCTCCAAAGAAACTGATGACACCGTCAACCGAAGCGTCAAAACCATTCAGGTTGAGTTCTCCCTCCACCGGGCCAAGGTCAGGTCGCGCTAATGCACCGGCGGATACCGGATATTCCTGCAGGATACAGTCGGTAGCATAGCAATTGGAAAGGTTACTGCCGGGTGTGGGGGCATCGGGCTGTGCACTGCAGGCTACCGGTTTTTCTGCGGGCCGGTCGAGCAGGCCTGTAGCCAGGGCCAAAAATGCACCGGCACTTTCGCCCCCGACCAATACGGCCCGTTTGCAGTCCGGACCGGCATACACCCGGGCTTTCAACCAGCGGATAGCGCCTTTGGCATCCTGCATGCCCCGGTATATAGCCCGGATGATCTCCAGGGAGTCGGCCGGATACAGGCAATTACCGCCGGGAAAAACAGCCGGGTTGGCCGGATTGGGGACGTAGTTGTCTTTGTGCCAGCCTTTGCGGTAGTTGATGGTAGCAACGGTATAGCCGCGGCTGGCCATTTCCGTACAAAACCAGGCCATATCTTCCTTACAACCACTGAGCCAGGCGCCGCCGTGTATGAGTACGAGGAGGGGCCGGCTGGAGTCCTGGCTGTCAGGTGTATACAGGTCCAGGGTAAGCGTATCCGTTTGTCCGAGATAGTTGGTTGCTGTGCCGTATACCAGATCAGTTTCTACCTGCCAGGAATATTGAACTTCGGTGTATGGGGCCTGTGCAATTGTGAGGGCGGGAATGGAAAGCAGTATAAGGATCAGGCGCATGATTGGTTTATCCGGTTCAGGAATTAGAAAGGTTGAATAGGCTTGCAGATCAAAGATGCGATGTGCGCGCTGGTTTTTCATCCCGGGAATACGGTATTTTGCCATTACAGATTTACCGGGAGGATGCCGGAACACCCGGCTGTTGTGTGCAAATGATGCGGATACTGATACCGAAAATTTTTTCCACAGTTCTTCAGAGGGTTTCCACATATAAAAAGCCATTCCCTTTTTTCCTCTTTTTCAGGAGGTTAAGTTCTTCAAATTCTACCGGACCCAGCCAGGTAGCCGGTTAGGGGTAAAAAATACTAACATAAGTTATCCACATTGTTAGTAACAAGGGCTTGTTTTTTCATGTATTGATAATCAACAGATTATAAAAGTTATTAACATTATGTGGAAAACTTACAAACCCGCTAACTAAAAAATCTCTACTTTTGTTAGCACTTCTGCCAGGCATATGGCAGCTCCGCCACTGGGTTCGTTCTGTAATCGCTTGCAGCAAAAAACAGTTCGGGCTCAAATTGCAATCCATGTCCCTTCACATTCCGGGTATTTGTGCTTTCGATCGGATTGATCGACGTACAAATTTCTGTGCCGGAAATCAGCATGCTGTGCTATAACCGGAGTGGGGGATAGGATGCTCTGAAACAGACATCAATTCTATCATCATAAACCTGCATATTGATTTACAAATGGTAAAAGAAACAGCAACAGTCGAGCCTATCCTGGCGGAGAATCCCGATCGTTTTGTCCTGTTACCGATCAAGTATCCGAAGATCTGGGAGTGGTATAAAAAAGCCGAGGCATCGTTTTGGACAGCCGAAGAGATCGACCTGGTCCAGGACTTGCAAGACTGGGACAACAAACTCAACGACAACGAACGGCATTTCATCAAGCATGTGCTGGCTTTCTTTGCCGCCAGTGACGGGATCGTGAACGAAAACCTGGTCCTCAACTTCATGCGGGAAATCCAGATCCCGGAGGCACGGTGTTTTTACGGGTTCCAGATCGCGATTGAGAACATCCATTCGGAGGTATATTCCCTGTTGATCGACACCTATATAAAGGACCCCAAGGAAAAGGACTTTTTGTTCCACGCTCTTCAAAACCTGGACTGCGTATCCAAAAAGGGAAACTGGGCACTGAAATGGATTGAAAATGCGCCCACGTTCGCCCATCGCCTGATCGCCTTTGCCGCCGTGGAGGGGATTTTCTTCTCCGGTTCTTTCTGTTCGATCTTCTGGCTCAAAAAGCGCGGACTGATGCCCGGGCTCGCATTCTCCAACGAACTGATCAGCCGGGACGAGGGTATGCATTGCGACTTTGCATGCCTGTTGTATTCCATGCTGAAAAACAAACTGGACCCCAAAGAGGTCGAGGCGATCATCACGGAAGCCGTGGTCTTTGAAAAGGAGTTCGTTACCGATGCGCTTCCGGTTTCCCTGATTGGAATGAATGCTGATCTGATGAACCAGTATATCGAGTTCGTGGCGGACCGCCTTTTGGTTTCGCTCGGAAACGAAAAGGTATATGGCACAGCGAACCCGTTCCCGTGGATGGACATGATCTCAATCCAGGGCAAGACCAACTTCTTTGAGAAGCGGGTAGGCGATTACCAGAAGGCCGGCGTAATGACCAGCCGTGAAGAACAGCAGTTCACTACAGATGCCGATTTTTAGCATTGTCCGGGTAATTCCGGCATTGTGTCACTAATAAAACTCAAGTTAATCATGGGCAAGTTTGTTATTTCCCAGCGCACAAACGGCGACTACCAGTTCAACCTCAAAGCTGATAACGGTCAGGTGATCCTTACCAGCCAGGGGTATTCGAGCAAAGCTTCCTGCACGAATGGTATCGAATCCGTTCGGACCAATTCGCAGGAAGAAGGTCGGTTTGAGCGCCAGACCGCCTCCAATGGCAAGTTTTACTTCAACCTGAAAGCCTCCAACGGACAGGTGATCGGTTCCAGTCAGATGTACGAAGCCGAAGCCGGCCGTGACAACGGCATTGATTCTGTGCGCCGCAATGCGCCGGATGCTAAAGTGGAGGATGAAACCGCTGCCTAACTGCAGTCTTATGCCGGTGCAGACCGACCCATTGCACCGGCATATCCTTTTTTGCCCTGATTACTTTTTGAATACTAAACGATCTGCTATGCTTACTGTACGCACCTTCTTCATCCCGGTATTCCTGTTGCTTTGCAGCGCCCTGCTGCAGGGGCAATCTGCGCAGGACCGTACGAATTTGCAGCGCGACCTGGAAACCTACCGCCGGGCGACGATGAACCTGGAGTATGACAGTTTGCTGTCGTTCATGCCACCCAAGCTGCTCGCGCTGGCTCCACCGGAACAGCTTAAGGCCCAGATTGAAGGGGCCTTCGACAATGAAATGCTTTACATGGTGCTGGACTCCATGGTTTATGGGGAGGTCCCGCCGGTGTCCAAGACTGGAGACTATTTGTATGCGTTGGTGTCGTATACCGGGCACATGCAAATGCATTTTAAGCAAGAGCGGGATTCTGCTTTTTTAAATATGATGGTACCGGCATTGGAGGCTCAGTTTTCCAAGGGAAGTGTAACCATTATGGAGGCCGATGATAAGAACTTTCTGTCCATAGACCTGCAGCAAAAGAACCTGATCGCTTTTAAGGCGTCGGACTTTGATACCTGGAAGTTTATCGAGGATAAACGCAGTCCCGGCACAGAAGAAACCGACTCACAGATGATGTTGCTGAACATGGTCGTGCCGGCTGAAATCCTCGACGCTACTAAGTAAACCTGTTTTCCGAACAGGAAGATCAAACAATCAGCATCCGGTTTAACCGGTTCGCCAATAGCCCATTATATACCCAATACCCCCTTTATTTAAATCAACCGTATGCGCAACCTGACTCACTTTGCCTGCCTGCTGGCATTTCTTATGGCCTCTGCTCTGTATGGTCAGGGTAGCCGTGTGTCCGGTTCGCTCTTTGGTGGAGCAGCATTCTCGACCGTTCATCCGGATCCGAGCGACGCTTTTGAGCCGCATTTTCGTACGGGGTATGTGGCCGGCGTACAAATTCGCTGGATGATTTCGGAACACTGGGGCTTGCCGCTGAACCTGCAGCTTGCCCAGCGGGGATATTATTACAACACGGAAGGAACATTCCTTCTGGGAGATAACGGCCAGCTCGGTCTGTACCGCGGTCGCATCGATTACCGGTTGGGCTATCTCGAAATGATCCCGCAGGTGGAGTGGCAGCCGGTCGGATATTTCGGTATCGCCGCAGGCCCCTATTTGTCCTATCGAATGACGGAGGAGGTGCAATACGGCGAGGTGGTCGACTGGACGGATACCAAAGAATACGAACTCTATAAGGATACGGATTTCGGTATTGCAGCAAGGCTCCAAGCCACATATGGACGAATATCGGCCTTTGCCGGTTTTCAGTTTGGCCTGGCGGATATTTCGAATATAACCCTTACTGATGCGAATGGACAGCCGGTACGGTCCCTGGGACTTAAAAACCGGTCGGTTTCAACCGGGTTGGCATTCCGGATCTGAGATGGCCAAATAAAAAAACGATCAAATCATACTACTCGAAAACCTTAAAGTAAAAACTGACTTTCTACTATGCATGTAATCAAACGCTCCGGACGCAAAGAGAACGTGTCATTCGATAAGATCACGGCACGCCTGCGCAAACTATGCTACGGGCTGGACACCAGCTACGTCAACATCATCGAAGTATCGAAAAAGGTCATTATGGGCCTGTACGACGGTGTGACCACTGTCGAACTCGATAACTTGGCTGCTGAAACCGCTGCCACTATGGCCACCATCCATCCGGATTATGCTAAAATGGCTGCCCGGATCGCTGTCAGCAACCTGCACAAGGAAACCGACAAGTCGTTCAGCAAAGTTGTACAGCTGCTGTACAAATATGTCGACCCCAAAACCGGGGACCGCGCCGGCCTGATCGGCGAGGACACCTACAAGGTCGTGCAGAAATACAAAGACCGGCTGGATAGCTCCATTATTTACGACCGCGATTTTGAATTTGATTACTTCGGTTTCAAGACCCTCGAGCGTTCCTACCTGATGCGGATGGATGGCAAGGTGGTCGAACGCCCCCAGCACATGTTCATGCGCGTGGCTGTTGGTATTCATGGGGAAGATATCGAAGCGGCTATCGAAACATACAACCTGATGAGCGAGCGGTGGTTTATCCATGCCACTCCCACGCTCTTTAATGCTGGCTCTCCCAAACCACAGCTATCGTCCTGCTTCCTGCTGAGCATGACGGAGGACTCGATCAACGGTATTTTCGAAACGCTTAAGCGTTGCGCCCTGATCTCCCAGAGCGCCGGTGGTATCGGACTGAGTATTCACAATGTCCGCGCCACAGGATCGTACATCAAAGGTACTGGCGGTACGTCCAACGGTATTATCCCCATGTTGCGGGTGTTCAATGATTCGGCCCGTTATGTCGATCAGGGTGGTGGTAAGCGTAAAGGGGCATTCGCCGTGTACCTGGAGCCCTGGCATGCCGATATTTTTGAATTCCTGGAGTTGAAGAAAAACCACGGTAAGGAAGAGATGCGCGCCCGCGACCTGTTCTACGCCATGTGGATCTGCGACCTGTTCATGGAACGGGTCAAAGAAGATGCCGAGTGGTCGCTGTTCTGCCCGAATGAAGCACCGGGCCTGTTCGACGTGTATGGCGGCGAATTTGAGGCCCTGTACCATAAATACGAGCAGGAGGGCCGCGCCCGCAAGACGGTAAAAGCCCGCGACCTGTGGAATGCGATCCTGGAAAGTCAGATCGAGACCGGTACGCCCTACATCCTGTACAAGGACGCCGCCAACCGGAAGAGCAATCAGCAGAACCTGGGTACTATCCGGTCGTCCAATCTGTGCACCGAGATCATTGAATATACCGCTCCGGATGAGGTTGCGGTATGTAACCTGGCCAGTATCGCCCTGCCGAAGTTCGTTAAAGACGGGGTGTATGACTTCAAACGGCTCTATGAAATCACCCGCGTGGTCACCCGCAACCTGAACAAGGTGATCGATATTAACTACTACCCGATCCCGGAGGCCCATCGTTCCAACATGCGCCACCGCCCGATCGGCCTGGGCGTACAGGGTTTGGCTGATGCCTTTATCCTGATGCGTATGGCTTTTGATTCGCCGGAAGCCCGCCAGCTGAACAAGGATATTTTTGAAACGATCTATTTCGCTGCCATGACGGAAAGTTGTGCCCTGGCGGAAAAAGACGGTGCCTATGAAACGTTCCCGGGCTCACCGCTCAGCAAAGGTCAGTTCCAGTTTGACCTATGGGGTGTTCAGCCGTCGGATCGCTGGGATTGGGAAAACCTGCGCAAACAGGTAACCAAGCACGGCGCCCGTAATTCCCTGCTGGTGGCGCCGATGCCTACAGCCAGTACGAGCCAGATCCTGGGCAATACCGAATGTTTCGAACCCTACACCTC
Source organism: Bacteroidota bacterium (assembly GCA_006226345.1). Lineage (GTDB taxonomy): Bacteria > Bacteroidota > Bacteroidia > Chitinophagales > Saprospiraceae > M3007. The sequence continues at coordinate 28,776 of SBHD01000009.1, forward strand.
CAACCTGTACACCCGCCGTACGCTTGCCGGTGAGCATATTGTCGTGAACAAGTACCTGATGCACGACCTGGTGCGCCTGGGCCTGTGGAACGAAGAAATGCGCGAAGCCATCATGGCAGCCAATGGTTCCGTACAGGGTATTGAAGATATCCCGGAAGAGATCCGGGCTATGTATAAGACGGCATACGAACTCAGTCAGAAAGTTATCCTCGACATGGCTGCCGACCGCGGCGCCTACATCTGCCAAAGCCAATCCCTGAATGTGTTCATGGAAGCACCGACTTTTGCCAAGTTGTCCTCCATGCACTTCTACGCCTGGCAGAAAGGCCTGAAAACAGGTATGTACTACCTGCGCTCCAAGGCAGCAACCGACCCGATCAAGTTTACGCTCAGCGACAAGCACCAGCAGAAGTTCGTGGCCAACAAGGTCACCAACGAAGCCGTAGTCAAAGTAGAAAAAGAGGCGCCGCAGATGTCTGCCCTGACACCCGACCAGGTAGAAGGCAAGATCTGCAGCCTCGACGATCCGGACTGCGAAGCGTGCTCCGCGTAATTAATGATGAGCGATGAATGATACATGATGAATGGATACACCTCTCCGGATGGCGGACCATTCATCATTCATCATTTATCATTCATCATTAAAGAAACGTTTAATCCCCTCCACTATCCGGTCAGCGGGCGAACTCAGGCAGACTAGCCCCTGCGGGTAAGGTATACACCGGACAACAGCACCGGACGTTGGTTAAGACCAGGGTTACTTTTTTTGTACCCTTCACGCTTTTCCCACACTTTTCCAAACCGGTCGGCCCCTGCGTTTCTGGTGCTCGATGGTATCGGTAGAGCATTAAAAAAAAGCGCTCCTGGATGAAGGAGCGCTTTTTTAATAAAAGCGGGAACGGTCTCCGGGTTTTCTTTTTCCCGGAATTTTACCTCCTTTCAAATTTCCGGAAAACATTAGGTTTGTATTCTGTCCCCACTTTTTCATCTTTTAAACATACCTGAATGAAAACTCCTGCACTTGTCCTGTCCATTGGCCTGCTGTTCTCTGGTCTTTTCCCGATTCCCACCCTGCAAGCCCAAAATCAGGTTTCCGGACTGGTTACGGATATTGCGGGTGCGCCTCTGGCCTATGCCAATGCCCTTTTGTTATCTGCCGCCGACAGTTCGTTGGTTCGGGGCATGTTCACCTCCGAAGGCGGGACGTATGTTTTCGAAAATATTCCGTCCGGAACCTTCTTGCTGCGCTTTTCCATGCTGGGCTACCAGGAGATCACCACACCGGCCTTTTCACTGGAGCGCAACGCCCGTAAAAAGATGGAAGTCGTTACCCTTGGCGAAAATACGACCGCCATCCGGGAGGTCGAGATCACGGCCAAACGGCCATTCCTGGAGCAGAAGATCGACCGTGCGGTGGTCAACGTCGCTAACACGATCACCTATGCAGGCGGTTCGGCACTGGCGGTCCTGCAGCGCTCACCCGGCGTACAGGTCAATTTGCAGAGCAAGTCCATTTCACTAGCCGGTAAGGCCGGTGTGGTGGTCATGATCAATGGCAAGATCGAGCGGTTGCCGATGGATGCAGTAGTGGATATGCTGTCCGGGATGAATGCCGATAATATCGACCATATCGAGCTGATCCATTCGCCGCCGGCCAATTTCGAGGCCTAAGGGAATGCGGGGATCATCAATATCGTGCTGAAAAAGGCTGCAGGAGACGGGGTCAACGGAGGCTATTCCGCCAAGGCCGGTTATGGCCGGGGGGGCAAATACGGCGGCGGCCTGTATTTTAATTACCGGAAAAACAAGGTCAACTGGTTCGGGAACTACGACCATGATTATACCCTCAACCCCCAGGTGTTTACCAACTACCGGGCGGTGCAGCAGGGAGCGGATTACCTGGAAACCGACACGTACAGCGATCGCCCGCATACGCCCACCACTACCCAGACCGCCCGCCGGGGTGCCGATTTTCAGATCGGCCGCAATACGGTGCTGGGAGTACTCGGTACCTTTTTTGACCGCAACTGGTATATGGAAGCGGTCAACAGCACGACCTATTCCCGGAACCAGCTGGTAGAAAGCCGACTTGTCATGCCCAACACCGAGACCAACCACAACCGGGCTTTTTCCGGCAATGTCAATTTGGCCCACACCTTTGCAAAAAAGCAAACCCTCAGCCTGGACCTCGATTACATCCGGTATAATATGAAAAACCCCTCCTAATACGACCTGCACCGGCAGGATGGGGCGGGAAACGATACCGAGCGGAGCGAACTCCGGTTTAACAAGGAAACACCGATCGGGATCGCCGTGGCCAAAGCAGACTACAGCATTCCCATGGGTAATGACATGAAGCTGGAAGCCGGCGGCAAATTCACCGACCTGCGGTTTGACAACGATGTGCGCCTCGAAAGCCGGGAGTCGCAACAGGCCTGGATCGTCGACCCGGAATTCACGAGCCTGTTCCGGCTCCGGGAAAAGGTTGCCGGCCTGTACGCCACATTTTCCACCAAACTGGGGCCGCAAACCGAACTGAAGGCCGGTGTCCGGTATGAGTACACCGATACCAACCTCGGGTCGGACGAAGAACCTGACGTGGTGGACCGCGAATACGGATCCTGGTTTCCCAGTGTGTTCCTGACCCGGAAGCTGACGGAGCACACGAGCCTCAATTTGTCGTACAGCCGGCGTATCCAGCGGCCCACGATCCGGCAGCTGGCGCCCTGGCTGATCTTCAGCGACCCGACCACGATCCAGACCGGTAACCCGGCCGTACAACCGGCCTTTACCGATGCGGTCAACCTCAACTATACGTTCAGGTCGCTGCATGTGGGTGCTTCGTACGGCCTGATCCACGCATCCATCCGGAGGGTTCCAAAAGTGGACCAGGTAACCAACCGGCAGCTGAACATATCGGATAATCTCGATTTTGAACAGGTTGCCGGTATCAATATTTCCATTCCCCTGCATCCGGCCACCTGGTGGGAGGTGAACAGTAACCTGTTCTCCAATTACCGGGAGATCAATTTCAAACTGGAAGACCTGCCCGTTCAACTCCATAATATCGAGTACGGTTTTAACGTGCAGAACACCATCCGGCTGCCGCACCGCCTTACCCTGGAAGTATCCGGCAATTTTAATTCGCCGGGGTATTGGGGTACCGCTTACTGGAAAGCCACCGGCTCGCTGGATATCGGACTGGAAAAAAACCTGGGGGATAAATGGGGTAAACTGCGGTTCAATGCCACCGACCTGTTTATGTCGACCAACTGGTTCGGCACCACCGATCAGCCAGAAGCCAATCTGTACGTGCGGTCGTCGTTCCAGTTCGCCGAGCGGGTGTTTATGCTGTCCTGGGCGAATACGTTCGGGAACAAAAAGGTAAAATCGGCCCGGAAACGAAAGACCGGCGGGGAGGAGGAAATGCAGCGGATCTGATAGGTGGGAGGTTTAAACTCCCTTGAGAAAACGGTTGAAATGCCGCACGAAATTGTCCAGTTTCTGGGCGGAGACGTCAATTGTGGTATTATTGATGAGGTGGACTTTTCCGGTGCGACCGACACGTTCGTAGCGGCGCACGTAGCTGAGGTTGACCAGAAAACTGTGGTGGGTGCGACAGAAAAGTGCGTCAGGGAGTTCGGATTCGACTTCTTTCAGGTTTTTATATGCAGAATACCGGTCGAACTTACCCTCGTGCAGGGTGTAGAAGTTTGTGCAGGATCCGTCGGCCTGGCAGTAGACCAGATCGGTGTGTCGCACGACGATATTGCCTTTGCGCATATCGCTGAGTAAAAGGCCGCGGTGTTGCGGCGTGGATGTGACCGGGCTTGCGGCAGACCGGGCAATAGCGATTTGTACCGCCTGGACGAGTTCGGCAGTTTTATATGGCTTGACCAGATACGCCCAGGGTTGGACGTCATTAATTGCTTTTATAGCATATTGGGCATGGGCAGTAGTGAATATAACCCCAAAATCAAGGTGCCTGGTGCGGTCCAGGAAATCAAAGCCATTGCCGTAGGGTGGCATTTCAATATCCAGGAAAACCACTTCCGGTTGGTATTGTTCTGCGGAAAGCACGCCTTGCTCAACACTGTTGGCCACATGGGCTATGTTCACCATCGGGCAGTATTCTTTGAGCATACCCCGCAGGGTTTTGGCGGCGCTGGCTTCATCATCAATGATAATGGCGTTAATCCGTTTCATGCGTGTTTGTTGTATTCCTTGATTACGGATTTTTGTTGTTTATCCAATATTTTCTGGCGAGCCAGGGCGTGGTTTATTCTGGAGGTATTGAACGATACGGTAACCTTGGTTCCGGTGGAAAGGGGATCGGTTTTTTGTAAATCGCAGACGGATAATTGCAGATCCAGATCGAAAAGTTGGTTCAGGACAGCTGCTTTATTTTGTAACATCCGTATGCCTTTGGATCTGTGTTTTTTCCCAACGCCGCGATTTTGATCGTGCTGTTTTGCATGAATCCCAGGACCATTATCTGTAATTGTGCAATAAATATAATCTCCATCCTGGTGATAAGCGATGCTAATGCTGGAAATGCTGTCGGTTGCATTTCCATGGATAGTTGCGTTTTCCAGGATTGGCTGCAGAAATAGGGCGGGGAAGGCGAGGTCCCCCGGTATGGTATCGGCGCCGGAAATGGTGTATTCAAAGTGGGTATCGCCGTACCGAAGCTGGGCAAGTTCGAGGTAGTCTTTATGGTAAGCTACCTCCTCGGAAAACGGGATAAAGGTTTGTTCGGAGTAGTCCAGCGTTTTACGCAGCAGTTGCGTAAAAGTGGCGTTGTAGATACTGGCCCTAGTTGGGCTGGGCGGGTAGAAAAAGCGTTGTATGGCATTGATTGAATTTCCGATAAAATGCGGGTTGATCTGTGCCTGTAGCGCGATCAGCCGGAGTTGGGCAACAAGGGCATTCATATCCCGGAGTTTGAGTTGTGTGCGGAAGAAGCGGTACACGCCGTATCCCGTCAACATCCAAATGCCCAGCCAAAACCAAAAGGTTTTAAACCAGGGAGTGGGCATAACTACGGCCCATTCCCCAGGGAGTGGACTTCGGATACCATTTTGTGTGCATGCAGTTACCTGAAGTTTGTATTTGCCGGGCGGCATGTGCACCCCGAAGTCCAGGCTGCTCTTGTATATCCGGGCGGTGTCTGTTTTGCCTTTAAAACCGCTTCCGATCCAGGTGAGCAGGTTATCGGTGGTTAGCCATTGCAGTGGAGGAAGGACTTCGGTAATCAAACAATCAAACCACAAATTACCCCGGCTTCTGTAATTGAGTCCGGCAAAATCCACTTCTACCAGAGATGCTTCACCGGGTAATGTCGTCGTACGATTTTCTCCTGTTTCAGTTGGGAGGTGAATTTGCTGAATAGTGTCGTTTTGTTGATACCGAATACCGGTGATCAGAGTGGAGAAGCCTGCTATTGAAGCATCTGTATTGAGGAGCATGCGGGTAAGCCCGGTGGTAGTTGCAGCCCAAAGGGTATCCTGGTACACATAAATGGCGCGCACATCATCATTGGCAAGGCCATCATTATGATTGTATTTAATGAGATCCCAGGTAGTTGGGTTAACGCCAATTACCCCCTGATTGGTGGATAGCCATAATTGTCCGCTGTTCTCCCGGAAGATGGCGTGGATATTATGCACGGGCTTGGGCAGAAAGTCATTTGCAGGTTGCACACTGATAACCTGACCGCCAGCGACTTTAACTTTCAGCAGATCGGCCTCAGGAGTGGCCACCCAAAGGGTATTCGCCCCTCCGTTCTGAATGGCGATAATCCTGCTTTTCAAGCTTGGAAAAGTGTGTCCCCAATTCTTTTTAAAGCCATCTGCAGAAGTATATAGGCCATCTATACCACCTGCCCAGATCAGATTTTCAGAATCCGTTCCCAGCGCAGTAATGCGTTGTTCAAACCGTTCTTGTATCTGCTGGGTTTTCAGATCCAGGGTAAATAGCCTGGCTGATGTGCCACACCATATCAGGTTATCCTGTTTCAGCAGGACTTTGGGGCTTCCGCCGAATCCCAAAGGTGTCGTTTCTCCGGACGCGGTAACAGCAAAAACGGCTTCATCGGTAAGCACATAATAATAATCGGGTGCTATAGGTAAAATGCTCAGGATCCGGTTGTATCCATCGATAGATTCTAACTGATGGATCGTATGTTTCCCGTCTTGCAAGATATTCAGATTCCCTTCGTCATCACCGAACAGGATCCGGCCTTTATCGTCCCGTATGACCGCAGACAGATTTTCTGAGAGCAATCCGTCTTTCTTATAATAACTGATCGGTGTGTTATGAGGTAATCCATAAATCCCGTCGTCAAGTGTACAGAACCAGAAGGTGCCCTGGCGGTCTTCAAACATGTAGGTTGTTTTCTTCCCGGGGAGATATATTTTGGGATTGGATAGATCCCGATTGGGGTTATCAAAACAAATCGCTCCAAGTTTTGGGGAGCAGACCCAGAAGCGGCCGGAACGGTCGATAGAAATTCTGCCACTTATATTGAATATAGTATCTATAATTTTTAATTTTTTGCCATTTAATTCGAGCAATACAATCTTGTCTCTAAAAGAATATAATATTTTGTCTTTATTTACTTCAATACTCGTCAAGATAGCCGC
>SBHD01000015.1 GCA_006226345.1 Bacteroidota bacterium
GGATCGAAAGTATTGAGCGACAATCCCCAGTACCGGATCTTACCCTGTTGCTTCAGCAACTCCATGGCTTCCACGCATTCACCCCGTTCCAGATCCGCCAACCGGGCAGTGTGTAACTGGTAGAAGTCAATATGATCGCGGCCCAGGCGGCGCAAACTCTCCGTGCAGGCCTCCAGAATATGGGCTTTGGAGTAATCGAGGAAGATCTCGTTCTTTTCATTCAGCCGGTGTCCAACCTTGGTAGCAATCAGGATATCCTGTTTCGGGCCAATAGTCTTCCCCAGCAGGTTTTCCGAATGACCCAGGCCGTAAAAATTGGCAGTGTCAAAAAAGTTAACTCCCAGGTCAAGTGAACGACGGATGGCAGCCAGCGACTCTGCGTCGTCGGTGGAGCCCCAACCGATCGGGATATCCCCGGCCATAGATGGGCCTCCAATAGCCCAGGCGCCGAAACCAACGGCACTGACCGTCAGATCGGTATTCCCAAATTTGCGGTATTCCATATCTTTTTTCCCGGAAGGTAGGGTAAAAGCCGCATACGTGAAACCCGTACCAGGCGCGATCCGTTTTTCACCGCCAAGGCGTCAGGACGCGAAATTTAAATCGCTGCGTCTTGGCGTCCTGGCGGTGAAAAATTAATCTACGATGCATGCATGGATCAATGCCGCACGATCAGCTTGCGCACTTTACCCTGCACCTGTACAAAATAAATTCCGGCCGGCCAGGAAGTTGTTTGCAACAGCAGGCGTTCGGCGCCCCGGTCCAGCCTGGCATCCCGGATCTGCTGTCCTGTTGAGTTGTACACCGCCACCGCCATATCCTCTGTTGCCGGCCGGTCCAGACCGATCCAGACGGAGGTCTGGGCCGGGTTGGGGAACAGCTGGAAATCAAAGGCAGGAGCCTGGAGGTCCTCCGTACCGACCGTAGCCGTCTGGATCATAAACCGCGGCGTGCCGAAAAAGCCACCTTCACCGTCGGTGACCGTAAACTTGAAACCGTCGAGCCCGTGACTCCCATAATCAAAGAAACGCAGGGAACCATTGTCGATATCCGATTGGGCAAACTGATCGCCCGGTTGCAGGGGGGTACCCCAGTTGAGGGCCAGATGACCATGTTGAGGCACTGTTACCAGGGTATACTGCAACTGACTATGCGTATTGTTGGCATCCTCTACCAGTAACAGGTCTGCCGGGATCACTTTGTTGTTGCCCGGGTCAAGGAAGAGGGTATTGTTGTTCACCAGATAGGGTGGATTGACCACCACTTCCGAGCAGAACTCCAGGCGGAACTGGCTGATCGTGCCGCCACCGCCGTATTCCGTATCGTTGACCCGGAGTATCCAGGGGCCTGTAGAATTCTCACCGATCAGGGTGCTCAGGGGTGTTTGCGGGCGGTAAGGCGCCCCGTTATTGGGTGGCGGACACTGAAAGTCAGCGGGCGCCTCATCGGTCAGGCGCAGGTTGAACGAACCATTAAAGTTGCCGCATTTACCCGTCCAGAGCGTCACATCGGTACCCGCCGGACTGATCAGGTGTACGTCGAGGTCCCGGAAAAATTCATGGTACCCGGACAGCTGGCGCACTTCTATATTTTTAATGACGCTGCCGGCATTGACTGTTATTTTGGATTCTACTTTGGGTGTTCCATTAGCCGTCAGGACCTTTGGAAGGTCATTGGCTTCCCATTCAACGCATTTTTCGGCGAACGTGGAGAAGAAAAACGGTTCCGTCCAGTCATGTGTACCGCATTCATTCACCGGGCGCACCCGCCAGTAATAGGCCGCCCCTTTTGCCAGCAATACCGGCATTTTGAAGCTGTCGAGCGTAGTACCGGAAACAGTGGCTACAATAGTTGCAGGGTCGAATGACGGATCGGTGGCCACTTCCGCATCATAGGTCAACGCGTCCAGGCCTTTTGTCCAGTGCAGGGTTTGAGTCAGTTGCAGCTCGGTTGCACCGTCAGCAGGCAGGTTCAGAGCCAGTGCCGTAAAGTCATTGCGCAGGGTGGTCAGCACAATGTCGCGCAGAATTGGCGCACTGCCGGCCACCATTGCCTGGATCGTGATCGTAAAGGTCTCTTCCACATCCACCTGGGAAAAATCGAGGGTCAGCGTGGCACTTTCGCCAGGCTGCAGGGTCGTATTGCTAAAGTTAGCGGTCACATTAGTGGGTAAACTTCCCACCAGCGACAATTCCGCCGGCTCGCTGAAGCCCTGTACACCTGCCGTATGGATGCTGACTTCATGCTCGGCTGGCAGGCAAAGTACGCCGCTGTCGTTGTCGAGTCCCATGGTAAAAGAAGGCGCTGCAGGTTGCAGGATCCGGAAATTTTTGTCCGAAATATCGAAGAACACTGATTGTGCTGCGTCCACCCGCACCCGGGCGCTGAACGTTGGTATATCCGGCACCAGAACATAGTGGCTACCATCGTTGGCCACATTGGAAGCCAGTGTGATCGGGTAGGTCTGCCCGCCATCGGTACTCAGCCGGATATTTACCCGTGCACAACTGACCGGTGCCTTATCCGTATTGGCTACGTCCCAGCGCACCTCGGCATACTCACCGATATTCCATTTATCCGTAGTGGCATTGGGCGACTGTACCACAAACGGGCCGGCATCGCCCCAGGCCTTAAAGGCTACATCCGTCCAGGAAACACCGCCACCATTCGGGAAGTGATCAAAAGCCGTGAACCGGAAAGTAAGGTCACGCGTATACTCGGGCAGGAGTTCCCGGATATCCGATGTGCCGTTTATGATCGAACTTAGTTTGGGGAAATACCGGTTGGTAGCCGATACCGACGGATTAGACCGGAAGATCGGCGAGCTCGCTGTTTGCGTGCCCAGCGGCACTTCCGGACCGAGGTCCATCTCTTCCCAGGAATAGGACAATACATCGCCATCCGCATCCTCCGCCTGGCCGTTGAGTTCAAAGGGAGTCTGGATCGGGATGAAAAAATTATCAGAGTAGCTCAGGCTAACCACCGGCGGCGTATTGGTCGTCACCACTTCTGTGCCGCAATTACCACCTGGTCCAGGTTCGATATATTTACCAATGATCTCTATAGATCCCGGGTGAAAATACAGGTCGGCCTGCCCCTGGATATTGTCCGGTCCACAGATGCCGCAATAGGACAGGATCGTACTTCCGCTACCCGGCTCAAAAGCACTGATGCCCTCCCGCTGGCCCAGGGCGCCGCCGCCACACCGGTTCCAGGTGTGTCCGCCGCCAAACTGGTGCCCCATTTCCTGACATGCCACAAAAATAAACCCGTGGCCGTACGAACCGCTTCCAGCGGTGGCGCCGCCGAATTTACCCGGAAGGCAAACATTGCCCAGGCCCAGGCTAACGCCGCCACCACCGCGGGCGAAGACGTGGCCGATATCGTAGATCGTGCTGGGGATGCCGGCGCTGTTCAGCGCATCCTGGTTGGCAGCAGCCCAGCCTGCCGGATCACCACCTGTGAAGGGATCTGTCGTCGGATCCATAAAGATCACGGCCAGGGTAGCCTGTATCAGATTGAACCGGATGGCCAGATCGCGCTCATAAACCGCGTTGATCTGGTTAACATGCTCTGCAATGGCAGAAAAAACTTCCTGTGGCGTGCTTCCATGATCCTGGCTGTACTCGCCGGTAGTGGAAACGATCAACCGGTATATCCGCAATGTCACCGGGTCCAGTTGTGTGCCACGGCTCTCCACGGGAGGAGTGTATATTTCCTGAGGCGCTTCAAATTGCGCATTATCTACCTTCAGATCGCAATGCATCACCGGCTGCGCATCGGGCGGGAGCTGGTGTGCATCATAAACCATGTAATACTTGTCCTGCCCCCAGGCAATCGGCTCGATATATTCCACACCGTAGTCCGGTAACAGGATCATGCAGCGAAAGCCGCGCAGCGTATGGCTCAGGTGTATGGTTTTCCGGCTGTCTTTCAACGATCGCCCTGCAAATGTGCGGACGTACGGCGCTGCTGCAGCAAGGGCGGGCTCCATGAGCTGGGTTTCCCAAACAGCGAATTCCTCCAACGCTCCAGCCGCTGTCGGCAAAAGCAGTGTAAACGTCTGGCTGCGGGCCGCTTCCGTGAATTCCATCGGCGCGGCCTCCAAAGCGGTTTTGATCGCCGCATAATCCAGCCGGTACGTATCGTATTGAAGCGGGATCAACTTGCGTTCCGCGGTTTCCGGAAGTGCGATGGCACTTTCTTCCACCGGTTTGAAAAAATTAAGGGCAGTCTGTGCCGGTAGTACAACGGCAGTAAACCAAAAGCATAGCAAAAGCAAAAGGCGCATGTTCGGATTTGTTTACTTGAGCAAAAGAGACGGCGAATGTAGCGAATCCCTGCAGGACTCATCACTACATCCGACGGCCAGCTTGGCAAAATGGTGGCATTCAAACTTAAAATACTCCATACCGGCTTTAAAACAACCTGGGACGCACGCCTGTATCTGCATTTTTACGCGGCCTGGTCCGGCAGGCAATGTAATTTTTATGGATTCAGGATCAGTTTTTTCACACCACGTCCTTCGGCATTATCTACTGCCAGGATATACAGCCCCCGTGGCAGGTCCTGCACCGCAAGTGTACCGGAAAATGCTCCGGCAGCCAGCTGGCTGTAGCGCACCTGCCGGCCGGCAGCGTCAAACAGCTGCACCCGGGTTTCGCAGCGCAGCGCCGTACCGAAGGTCAGCCGTACCGTTTCAGTGGCCGGGTTGGGCGCGAGGCTGAATTCCAGCAACTGCCCGGGCGCCCTGACGCCGACGATAATGGGTTGGATATGGAAATAGCCCTGTGCCATTCCGCCAGCGCCATCGGATACCGTAAACCCAAACTGGTCGGGGCCGGCAAGGTGCCCATAATCAAAATACCGCAATCCTCCGGCATTGAGATCTGCCTGTGTGAATTGCGCACCAACCTGCAACTCGCCATTCCAGAACAGCTCCAGCCGGCCATTTTTCGGCACGGTCATCAGGGTATAGACCAACTCAGCAGCGCTGTTGTCCGGATCTTCGGACTTCAGGAGATCCGTCGAGATCACATCGTTGTTGCCGGACCCCACCTGCAGCAGGTTATTGTTTACGATCACCGGCGGAAAGAGGGTGGTATTAGCACAAATTTCCAGCGACACCGCATTGATCGCACCGCCCGAACTCACCACATTATCGCGCACCCGCAGGATCCAGTCACCATTGCTGTTTTCCCCGTTGAATGCGCTGAGCGGTTCTTCCGGTTGGAAGATCGCGCCGGTATTGGACGGCGGACAGGTGAGCCCGGTGGCACCGCTGTCGTCGAAGCCCATGCGGAAACTGCCGTTATAACTACCGCACTTTTCCTTGAAGAGCAACACATCCGTGCCGGCCGGACTGATCAGGTGTACTTCCAAATCTTTGAAAAACTGGTGATTACCCTGGAAGAGCGCAAGGTTTACATCACTGATCGTACTGCTGCCCAGGACCGTTATTTTGGACTCGACCGTGGTTGCCAGGCTGGCGGTAATAGTTTTCGGCACATCGCCGGACTCGATCACTGCACATACGTTTACCAACGTGGAAAATGCAAAAGGCCCCACCCAGTCGCCAGGGCCGCACTCGTTTTTCGGCCGTACCCGCCAATAGTAGATCCGGCCTTTTTCCAGCAATACCGGCACTTTCAGGCTGTCGACTGTCAGGTTTTCTTGCGCGATCTGTATCGAATCTGCTTCAAACGTAGGAAAGGTTGCAACCTCTACGTCATAAGCTTCGGCATCCGGTACCGTCTGCCAGTACAACACCGGCGTCTGGTCAAGACCGGTCGATCCGTTGACCGGTGCCAGCAGCTGGAGTGCCGCAAAATCATTGGAAACCAGGGTCAGGCTGGTGGAAAACACCGCTGTATCACCGGCAGCTATCCCCTGAATGGTAAAATCCAGGTTCCCGTCGCCGGAGCCGGCCGGAAACTCGATCGTCAGTTGGGCATCTTCCCCGGGTAAAACCTGGTCCGGGGTGAATACGGCCGTCGCGCCCCCCTGCAGCCCCTCCACCGAGAGGGTGATCAGGCTGTCCAGTCCGAGCAGCGCACTGGTGCTTACCGTCGCAGTATACGATTCAGGCAGACATAGTTGGGTTTCTTCCCCAACCACACAAAGAGAAAAGGATGGCGCCGTAGCCGGAGTAATGGAAAAGTTCTTATCTGAAATATCAAAAAAGATATTGTCCACTGCGGCTACCATGATACGGGCAGTTGCAGACTCAATGTCCGGCACCAGCAGGCAGTACTTGCCGGTATTCGGCACTGCTTCAGCCAACTGGACCGGATAGGTAAGACCGCCATCGGTGCTCAGCCGGATATTGACCGCACTGCAGGACACCGGTGCCTGGTCACTGTTGGCGACATCCCATCGTATGATCTGATAGGCGCCGATTTGCCAGTTTTCCGTTGTGTTCGGGCTGGTCACCTTGAACGGGCCCGTATTTTTATCCACCGACACGACCATGTCATCCTGGGCAGTACTACCGCCGGCCGGGTTGTTGTCCCGTACCGTGACCCTGAACTTAAGGTTGCGACCGACCGATGACAGCCGCTCCCAGGTCGAACCGGTATTGTCCACCAGCGTCTCCAGGCGGGGAAAATACCGGGTCGGTAGTGTATCCGGAATAAACGACCGGAAAAGAGGACCGCTTGGGTTGGTGGACTGGGGCGGCATGATGCCGGTATTGTTGTCCATCTGCTCCCAGCAATAGGTAAGCACGTCCGCCGAATCCGGGTCAGATGCCTCGGCATGCAGCGCAAAAGGGGTGGATTTCGGTATAGTATAATTGGGACCGGCCGACACGACCGGCGCCGTATTCCCCGACGGGATCAACACGGGGCAATTGCCGCCTGGGCCACTCAGGATAAAGTCCATGATCTCGGCCACATTGACCCCATGGAAATAATCGTCGCTGTTGTTCTGAACATTTGGCGCGCAGATTCCGGCATAGCCCATAATCGTGGAAGCACTGCCAGGCTCCATCGCGGTCGGCCCAAACCGGCTGCAGGAGTTGTTTTGGGTATGGTTGCCACTAAACTGGTGCCCCATTTCATGCGCCACATAGTCAATATCAAACGGATCGCCGACCGGGGCAGACTGTCCGGTCACACCGCGCGCCTTCCCGCCGGTACACACCACGCCCAGCCCGGCAATACCGCCGCCACCGGTACTAAAGACGTGGCCCATATCGTAATTACCGGCACCGATCAGGGCGTCGCAGGTTGACTGGTTCTGGCCCAGCATCGTGCCGCCGTTGTTGTTGGCATAAGGGTCCGTACTGGAATCCAGGAAGATCAGGGTATCGTTGTTCGGGATCAGCTGCAGGGTCACGGCAAATTCCTGTTCGTATACACTGTTGATCCGGTTCACGGAAGTGACCATGGCCGCCAGCACCGCCGGTTTGGTGCCACCGTGAAACGTAGCGTATTCGCCGGTGCAGGCCAATGCGAGCCGGTATTGCCGCATATAGCCGTCGTTGCTGCGCGCCGAAACTACTGGTGCAGGGAGTTCCTGACCGGTTACAACCGGTTCGTCATCCAGCGCGACGTCGCAGCCAAACGGCGCTTTTCCTGCCGGTGGCGCATAATCCTTTTTATGATATACCACGTAGTACTCCGTATGGCCATGGGCATACGGGTCGATAAAAACAGTTCCATTATGCGCCGATGACCACATAGCGTGAAA
>SBHD01000116.1 GCA_006226345.1 Bacteroidota bacterium
AATGTTGTCTTTACCGACAAATCATCATTGGAATTTGCAATAAAAGATAGTGTTTGTTCATAGTGTTTGTTTTTTGTTTTGTCCCTGTCAAGTAGAAATATTTGACAGGGTTTTTTCTTTCTGATCCAATGGAGTATGAACTACGGGAGCTCCCCGCCCCGGTACACTGTGGAGGCAAGTATTTGTCTCCCATTGGCAAAAGCGCCCAAAAGCGCCCTGTGTCTCCCGAAATTGAAAAAAAAATTCTGTCGAAGGTGAAATTTTTCACTTTTGGCACGCGTTTGGTTGTTCGTATTGTAGCTTCATACAATAGAAACGGTTTAGTGAAAAAGCCCGGCGCAAATGCGCGCCGGGCTTCTTCTGTTTTTAGCGTACCGGAGGACCGGTGCCGGTAGTTACCGGAGCAGGGTCAGATTACCTGATTTCACCCGCTCTTCCCCGTCGCATCTGTATCGGAGCCGGTACAGGAAAACCCCGGCATTCAGGGCTTCTCCCTGGAAGGTGCCGTCCCAGGTGTCAAATTCACTTGGAGCATTGAAAACCCGCCCTCCCCAGCGATCGAACACTTCAAACGAAATAAAATCATCCACCGAGTAGGGATTGCTAATCCCGAACACATCATTACGGCCGGGTGTGCTGCCGGGTGTAAAGGCGTTGGGTATAAAAATCTGGTTACAATCGAGGGTGTCAGGATCAATCACCTTGATCAGAATGGTATCGGAGGCCATGCAGCCCTGGTAGAAGAAGTCGACCCGGTATGTAGTGGTGATCGTGGGGGTGATGACCGGTTCAGCGATCATTTCATCAGACACGCCGTTTGTGGGCGACCAGAGGTAATTATCGGTACAGGAAGTTGAGGTATTGATCTGCAGGGAGTTGCCAAGGTAGATCACCGTATCGCCGTTCAGGATGCGATCGGGCATCAGGTCGAGCGCCGTGATATCATCCTGGGAAAGTGCCCGGCTGTAGAACCGGAGTTCATCGATATCACCCCAGTAGGACCGGTCGAGCGGACAGATCGGTTCCCCCACCTTAAGAACGGCATTGGAGGTGAGGTCAATCCGGGCGGTAGAACTTTGGGTGTCGGCCAGTTTGCCGTCCACATAGATCGAGTAATCCTTGTTGCTCCGGGTCAACGTAATGTACTGCCAACAGGAGCGCTGCTTCAGATCAGCAGTAACGGTAGCGAGCAGCGTATCATTCTGGCTGATGCCGGAGGAGATCTTTTTACTTTTCGGATTGAAACGCACCCAGAACGCCCGGTTGGTACTACAGTTTTCCTGTTTGGTCATCAGGATCTGCGATCCTCCAAAGGAAGCAGGCACGGGCGCCGGCTTGAAGTAGAAGCTAACAGAAAAGTCGCTGGTGGTAAAAATATCACTTAGCGGACCGACAAAAAAGATCGCATCGCCATCGCCATCGAAGGTAATGGCCGAGTCGCGTACCCCGCAGACACAGGAGGCATCGCCGATGAGCGCGCCGCTCGAGCCGTTGCCACTTTCATCCAGTGCCTTACACTCACTGAAGGAAAAATAGGCCACCAGTTTTTCATTGATGTTTTGCGCGGATAAGGCCGTTTGTACGGCCAGCAGGAGGAATAAAAGAATAATACGCATCCGTATGATTTTTAACCAAAACAGTTTTCAGGACAAATAAACGCCGGTGCCGGCCTGAAAGTATGCCAGAACGGGCACTCAGGGTTTTAAGAATTGATCGAGGCCACCTGGCAGCATGGACTGCAGGCGTTTTTGCGTTTCCGCTGCCGCCCGTTCCCGGGCAAGATCAAGTGCCCGGTTGAGTGCGACCATCAGGAGGTCTTCCAGTTGCTCCGGATCGGTCAGATCGGCCTTTTCCGGGTCGATCCGTATGTTGTCGATGTGGAGGTCGGCCCCGGCCCGGACGGTAATGGCTCCGTCGCCGGCTTCGGCTTCCACAAAGATCCCGGCCAGCTCGCGCTGGAGTGCTTCCTGTTGTTGTTGAATGTTGCCAAACAGATTGTCAAACATGCGTAGAGATCAGTTGATGAAGGAATAGGGGCTTGCGGTCACAATTTAAAATGCACCAGATCGGCAAATTGTTGTATCCGTTTCTGGATGAGTTCTGGAGATAATTCCTGCAGGCGTTCCACACTGAACTTTTCTACACAGAAGGAAGCCATGGCAGAGCCATAAATTATGGCCCGGCGCATATTTTCCATCGACGTGTCACCGGTTTTCGCCAGCCAGCCCATAAAACCACCGGCAAAGGTATCGCCTGCACCGGTCGGATCAGTCACTTCGGGCAGCGGAAGTGCCGGCGCATAAAACAGCTCGTCTTCCGAAAACAGCAGAGCACCGTGCTCTCCTTTTTTGATCACCAGGTACTTCGGGCCCATTTCCAGGATCACCCGGGCTGCTTTTACCAGGGAAAGTTCACCAGACAACTGCCGGGCTTCCTCATCATTAATGGTGAGCACATCGATCTTCTTCAACACCTCCAATAGGTCGGACATGGCAGTGTCCATCCAGAAGTTCATGGTGTCCATTGTGATGAGTTTAGGCCGGCGTTTCAATTGCTCCAGTACCCGCAGCTGCACCTGTGGCGTGAGATTGCCCAGCATCAGGAACTCGGCATGCTGGTAAGGCTCCGGAAGAACGGGGTCAAAGTCGGCCAGCACGTTCAACTGGGTATCCAGGGTGTCGCGGGTGTTCAGGTCACGGTAATATTTGCCCGACCAGAAAAACGATTTCTCGTTTGGCCGTACCTGCAGGCCATCCAGATCAGCACCGCGGCTTTTCAGAAAGTCCAGCATGTCGACCGGGAAATCACCGCCAACCACCGAAACGATCCGCACCGGCTGTACAAAGTATGATGCTGCCAGTGCAATATAGGTGCAGGCGCCGCCCACGACCCGCTCAGCCCTGCCGAACGGCGTTTCAATATTGTCAAATGCGACGGTGCCAACAGCAACTAAACTCATATTCTAATTTTCTTGTTTGAAGGGATAGGGAAGCGCGCTTTCCTAAAGGCCCGGCCTTTCGGGTTGCGGCCCGCAAAGATGCGGCTTTCCGGCCAAAAGATGCGGCCCGGAATACAAAAAAGGACGCTGTGCATAACTGCAGCCTTTCAGTGTCCCCTGCGATACTGTTTTTGAACCAATTGCCCGATGAGATTCAAAAGGCTGTTTGCAGGCGCTCCATATCGAAGCCGACTGCATTAAACAGAATAAACTGGCAGTTCAGTGAAAAACGGAGTGCTCAGATATCGCCCTGACCAGAAACCTGATCCTGCCATCCGGATTGGGGCATCTCAGGGTCGAAACCCCAATAGCCGGGCATATGGCCGCATTCCCAGACGCATGACTTTTTGGACCGGTATGGGTGGCCCGGCGATGTAGTTGTCAAACCAATCGTGCAGAACAGATAATTGCAGCAGCAACCGAAGCGTCTTGAACCCTGATTTGCTGTCCATAATGGCATATATCTTCGTCAGGCAATAGGCAAACTTAACATTGACATAGTCTGTGTCTTTTTCACAGGTTATCTCAACTTCCTGATCACTGGGGTTGGAGAAAGTATGAAAATGACCTTTTGGCAAAACCAACCTGTCCCCGGACTTCACTTTGCCATTTATCCCGTCAATTTTCATTGTCAGCGTGCCCTTTGTAACAGTGCCGGTTTCATCCATGGTTAAATGGATATGCTCGGGAGGCCCCGGACATCCGGGATCCAATGTGATCCTGCTGTATAGTTTTTCTCCTTCCAGTCGAATGACCGTTTGTGTGACGCCCTCTGCCTTACTGGTGAAGACTTGTCCCACTTTAAAATAATCCTGCAGGTCCGGATATTTGATAGGGCTCAGGAGGTCATACACAACAGGTATCAAAAGTGCAATCAATAAAATGATCAAAAGGCTCATAGTTGCTCAAAAGTTGCTCTTTAATGGGCATGCATCTGCCCTTGCCGAACTTCAAGGTATGTAAATTATCATTCCCCCAAGCTGTTAGATGCTATTTACCTATCCATTCAACTGACGAGCGGTTTGATGGTGCTTCCAGTGTATATTACCTCCTGAAAAGATCATGGAGGGCAAACAGGTTGGCACAAAGGCCCAACAGAGAAAATGGAGTGTGATCAGGCAGGTCGGATTGTTTCAATTCAGATCGAAACGATCGCTTATCCGGTCATGCTTCGGATAGAAACAAAAAAACCCCAGCGAATGCTGAGGTTTCTTTGCAGAGTTGCGCCTCATCAAGGACTTGAACCTTGGACCTACGGATTAACAGTCCGCCGCTCTAACCAACTGAGCTAATGAGGCTTTTTTCAAAAGCGGGGCAAAGGTAAATCGAGTTTTAGGTAAAAGCAACAGATGCTGCGAAAAAAATTAGTTTTGCTGATCAAAAAATTAACACACCCCGTTTGATATGCAACAGTTCCTTTCCCTGACACCGGAGGTTGAGGCGGCTATCCGGCAAAATAAACCGGTAGTGGCCCTGGAAAGCACGATCATTGCCCACGGCATGCCTTACCCCCAAAATATCGAAACGGCATTGCGGGTGGAGGCCACGGTGCGGGAGGCCGGCGCTGTACCGGCTACCTGCGCCGTACTGGACGGTCGTTTTCGTGCCGGTCTGCTTCCGGAAGAAATGGAACACCTGGGGCATGCCGGAAACACCGTGCCCAAAGCCAGCCGGCGGGACCTTCCCTATCTGCTCAGCCGGGGACTGGACGGAGCGACAACCGTGGCGGCTACGATGATCATCGCCCAAAAAGCCGGTATTCGTCTCTTTGCCACCGGGGGTATCGGTGGGGTGCATCGGGGTGCTGCCGAAACCATGGATATCTCGGCCGATCTGCAGGAGCTGGCCCGAACAGACGTTGCCGTTGTATGCGCCGGCGCTAAAAGTATCCTGGATCTGGGACTTACCCTCGAATACCTCGAAACGCACGGCGTGCCTGTATTGGGCTACCAGACGTCCGAGTTTCCGGCCTTCTACACCCGCAGTAGCGGCCTTTCGGTCGACTACCGCCTGGACACACCGGAAGCCATTGCTCAATTGCTCCGGGCAAAGTGGGCTGCAGGCCTGTCCGGAGGCGTGGTGGTTGCCAAT
This sequence comes from Bacteroidota bacterium, assembly GCA_006226345.1. Lineage (GTDB taxonomy): Bacteria > Bacteroidota > Bacteroidia > Chitinophagales > Saprospiraceae > M3007. The sequence continues at coordinate 5,090 of SBHD01000116.1, forward strand.
CCGGTGCCCGGGCAATATCAACTCGATCCCGGTATCATGGAGCAGGCCATTGAACAGGCGCTGGCAACTGCCCGCGATCAACAGATCAAGGGAAAGGCGATCACTCCCTTCCTGCTGGCGCAGGTAAAACAGCTGACCGGTGGCGATAGCCTGGCATCTAATATTGAGCTGGTGTGCCATAACGCCCGTCTGGCGGCTCTGTGTGCAGTCGCCTTATGTGGCGAACCGCCGGTGTAGGCGGGACCGTTTTCATGTATGCGATCCGCATGCTCCGCACTTCCTGCACAAAAAAAAGCCCCCCCGGCGACATTTCGCGGAGAGGCCATCCCAAAAACCAATTGTTAAAGACATCTATTCTTTACACCACAGAACAGGTTGGGACATACAGGGCGCTCGACTGTCCGGAACTCCGGCAGCATGACTGGCTACATTTCCGGCCGGGAAGGCAGGCTGTAGCGGGTAGCCCGGCAGTTTAGTTCTGCTGGTATATATCCGTGTTTTCGACCGGTACGCGCGGTTTTTTACGTTCGAAACCATACGCTACCGTGAATTCGTGCGATCCGCTGTTGTATTGCTGGAAAGGACCGAACGAAACGTCGTAGGAATAAAAGAGGTTGAAATTGTTGTAACGCGTACCCAACAGGAAGGCCAGCGAGCCGCCTGTATTGGGCCGGTAGGTCAGACCGGCGATCAATTTGTCCTCCAGGAACCGCCCTTGCAGGTTCAGGTCAACCTGAAACGGTACATCGCGTACGTTGCGAATGGCAATTGACGGTACCAGTTTAAAGTTCTGACTGGGTACATCCACAATGGCGCCCAACTGAAAAATGTAGTATTGAACGCCGGCGCCACTCTCCGAACCCGGATCATCGAGCGGGATCTCGTCCAGACGTGCACGGATAGCAGTAGGCAACACCAGGCTGGCAAAAACCCGGTCGTCAAACAACAGGTGTGCGCCAAAGGAAGATGTAAAGAGGCGCTGGCCGTCAACAGAACCTTCCAGCACACCGTCGTTCGGGTCGACAATCGGGTTGTTCAGGACATCTCCGGAAACCCGGCGACGCAGGAACTCCGTGGTCAGGCCCAGGCCGATCTTGGCACGCTGTACCTGAAACCGGAATGCGTAGCTGCCCTGAATACGGGTAACGGTTTGTTCACCGATCTTTTCGGCAAATACACTACCGCCCAGCCCGAGTTTGTCACCGATCGGGCCGTTGTACATAACGGTGTAGGTTGATGGCGAGCCCGGGAAACCGGTCCAGCTACTGCGTGCATTGGCGAGAAAAAGGTAGTTGTTATCAAAACCCGTTACGCCGGGGTTGATCAGGTTGGGGAAGACCTGGTACTGGGAATAGACCGCTTGTTCCTGTGCCATGGCGGCGATAACAAACAGGCCAAATATGAGGGTAGATAAAATCTTTTTCATAGTAATCGATAACTGGGAGTGGGTTGAAAGTTTGCTGGGAGCAAAAGGATAGATTGAACTGATTTATAGTTTCGAATATATTACAAAAAATTTGCCAATTTATTCGAGCCAGTTGTTTTATCCATCCTTTTGCCCGCTGCTGTGAAGTTTTTTACCGAAGCAGGTTGATATATCCTTTCAGTAGCTGATCATCGCCGTTGTCATCCACGAATTTGATTACGTAGAAGTAAACACCATCGGGCAACAACTGACCACTTGCAGTCAGTCCTTCCCAGCGCCGGTCGCCGTTGTTGTAACCGGTTGTTTCATATACCAGCTGTCCCCAGCGGTTGTATACTTCAAACGTATTATTCGGATAATCCTCGATACAGGTGATCAGCGCATAATCGTTGTTGCCGTCGGCCTGTCCCGGTGTGATTACCGGGCGTACCTGCAGGCAGCCGTCTAACGGATACGGAACCAGGTGGCGACCGAAGGCTGTACATCCGTTCTCATCTTCAATGATATACGTAATGTAGTCACCGGAGCAGAGGTTTTGTGCCAGCGGGCCGGTACCGGTCTGACCGTTGTCGGTCGACCAGGTAAAGGTCACGGTGCCCACTCCTGCCGGTGCAGAGGCCAGTACCTCACCGTCACAGGCTGCAAAACTCGACGGAACCACATCTTCAAATTCCACTTCCAGTGGATCGGGTTCCATGACTGTGACCACAGTAGTTGCCGTAACATTGTTGGCATCGGTGATCGTGACCACGTAATCGCCGCCACACAGCTGGTTGGCCTGTGAAAAGCCACCGACCGGTACATTCTGGTCCACCTGTCCGCCGGGCCAGACGATGGTGTACGGTGCAATACCACCCACCGCCGAGATATTGGCGCGGCCGTCGCAATTATCATAACAGCTGATATCAGAGCCATTGTAGTTGCTGGCGATCTGGTAAGAACCAATGATAGTAGCCGGTGCGCTCAGCGAATCCGACCAGACAGCGGTACAGCCCAGGTTGTCTGTAACGGTTACTGAATAGACACCGCTACAGAGGGTAGTATTGTTCTCGGCCGTGCCGCCGTTGCTCCACAGGAAGCTAACGGCGCCGGAGTTGCCGGTATACACTACTGAGGCATTCCCGTCGCATACGGTAGCACCGCTGACCTCGAAGCCGTTATAGTTCGACAGCACATTTACGTTCGTGACGTCTAGATTGGATTGTGCGCCCAGGTTGACCACCGGACATTGGTGCTCGACCTGGCTTTCGTCTATTACAGTCAGGATATACTGCCCCGGGAACACCCCGGAAATATTTTGCGTGGTTGCGGTAAAGCCGTTCGGACCGGCCCACTGGAAGGTATATGTAGGTCCGTCGGCACCTGTCACGAACATACTGATTGCACCATCGTCAGTGTTCAGGCACGATGCCAGCGTGGACAGTGTGACCTGACACTGGAACGGCTGGTAGGTGCGTACCAGTTTGTATGTATTCACGCTGGTACAACCGGATGAGAGGTTGGTGATGGTAACAATATAGGTGCCGGAGTCCAGGCTGGAAAGCATATTCGTCGTATCCCCGGTGTTCCAAATGTAGCTCAGGTTGGCGTTGGAGGGGATCGGTGTCAGCGAGATAGAACCGTTCATGAAGTCATCGAACGGATTCGAGCGCGAGTCCCCGGCCAGTGCCTGTGGCAACTGGGTAACAGTTATCGGGTTGAACGTAAAGACATTGCCGGCGCCGTCGGAAATCGTCGGCTGATAGGTGCCGGAAGGTAGAGTGCACACATCAAATGTATCGGCATCTACAAAATATGTGTTGCCACCCAGGGAAATACTTACCGGTGCTACTGCACCCGCCGGAATATTGAACGTGATGCAACCGTCGTCGTTACAGGAGGGTTTGGTAGAGAAGGTGGTTAATTGTAGAACATTGGTGCTCAGTACTTCTGCAAATGTTACGTGCGTGCAGCCACTGGCATCCGTGATCGTCAGGTTATACGTGCCGAACGGTACATCCGACAGGTCTTCCTGCGTAGAGGAGAAGCCATTCGGCCCCGTCCAGTTAAAGGTGAACGGTGGTGTACCGCCATTGATCTGGTTTATGTCTACGGCACCCAGGTTGAGTCCGTCCTGAGGCGTGATCGTCGAGTCGGCGATCACGATTGCACCCGGCTCGTTCACCGTAATCGGTGTGAGGGTGGCCGAGCAACCGTTGGCATCGGTAACGCTGGGCGTATAACTGCCGCCGTTCAGGCCACTGATGGTCGGTGTAGTCGCTCCACCCGGCCACATGATATTAAACGGCGCGCCATTTCCGCCGGCAGGCGCCAGCGTAATGGAGCCGTTTCCATCGCCGTTACATTTTACATGGTTGACGGTGGCATTCAGCGCAATGGCTTCTGTCGGGCCGGTGACGGTGATCGTTGAGCCCAACACAGCCGTACAGCCATTATTGTCCGTTGCTACCGGCGTGTAGTTGCCCGGCAACAGGGTGTTTGGGCTGAATCCGGTTGCAATGGTTGGCCCGGTAGGGCCGTTCAGGCGCCAGGAGACAACCCAGGGTTGGGTGCCGCCGGAAACAGAAACGGAAGCCTGTCCGTTGTTAAAGCCAAAGCAGGAAACCGGAGTAACCGAACCTGTCTGGGCAATCGACAACGCGTCGGTCGGTGCATTTACCGTAAACTGGAACGACTTGGTGCAGGCCCGGCTGTCGGTAATGGTGACCGTGTATTTTCCACCAGTCAGGTTGGTGATATTCTTTGTGCTGGCCGTGAACCCGTTGGGGCCGTTCCAGGAAAAACTGAAACCCGGCGTGCCGCCGCTGGGGTTGGGCAGGGCGATCGTACCATTGGTCAGGCCAAAGCAGGTGACATGGCTGAGCGTCACCAGGCCTGGGTTGATATTGATATCTGCAGGCTGTCCAAGCTGTATAGCCGGAGCGGAAACGAAGGTGCACCCGTTGTTGTCCGAGATCGTCACGGTGTAATTACCGGCGCTCAGGTTGCAGATCATGGGGTCGCTGGTCGTATTGGTATAACCATTCGGTCCGGTCCAGTTGAACGAGAACGGTCCGGTACCGCCAGAGGGCGTGATCGTGAGACAGCCGTCGCTGCCACTGAAGCAGGAAACAGTTGTCGGAGTTGCCTGTTGGATGGCCAGCGGATCCGGCTGACTAACTGTTACGGTGGCCGTGTTCGTGGCGCCGCCGGCAACGGTTACTGTCACTGAATAGGTACCGGCAGTAAGTCCGGTGATCGTGGAATCCGTCGTGTTCATCGGCGTGGGCAGGCCCGGCCCGGCCCAGGAGTAGGACATCGGGTTGGCGCCCTGAATCAGTGTGGCAGAGATCGTTCCGTTGGAATTGCCGTTACAGGAAACCGGGGTGGCGATCAGGTCTACCACCGGAGCGACAAAATCCGTGATCTCTACATTTCCGTGGAGCAATGCAGGGGTGACTTCACCATCCGGTTCTTTCACCACCTCCACAGCAAAGCCCGGCAGGCTGGTAAACGTAAGTGGCGAATAGGTATCGGCAGGGCCGACGGCCGTGAAGCAGACGGAGAAAATGATCGTGCTATCGGGCAGGTCAACACCCAGTGCATTTTGGTCAAACCAGGTGAATTTGATCTCACCCGGGAGGTTGGCGTTAAAGTTGGCGTTGCTCAAGCCGAGCGGGTTTGCACCAAAACTGAAGTTCTTAAACTGGAGTTTGGTTGCGTCATACGTCATGCCGTACTGGATGGAAATAATATCCATAAAGTTCTGTACCGAAATATCAACGCAGACCTCTTCTCCGGTAGCGACCATGACCGAATCGGCTTGGAACGTGACGGCGTTGGGCGGCGGCGGTGCCGTCACGATAAAGATCGTATCGGCAACACCGGAGTCGTTTTGCCAGAGGTTGTTAGAGTTGACATCGATCACCTCGGCGCCTCCGCCTCCGGGCGGAAAGCCGTTTCCATCGATCGTCACCATAGTCTGGCTGCCGGCCGGGCCCTTGGCTTTGAAGCAAACCTCATATATAGAGGCTCCGTCAGCGCGGGTAACGCCGGTGAGCAACTGCTCAAACCAGCTGATGAGCAGCGTGCTGGAACCTGCAGGGAACAGGTTGAAGTTGGACGTGCTCAGGTCCGGCAGGTTAAACGCCTGGGTATTCTGAAATTCCAGTACACTGGGATCCCAGTGCATGGCATAGGCCAGAGAAACAACATCGTCGAAATCATGTACGGTTACGGGCATGCAGGCGGTTTGACCCTGCGGGATATGGATCGTGTTGGCGATCACATGGAAGCCCATAAGCGGGCCGGGGCCGCCGGAACCTGCCGTGACATTGGTGCCGCCGGAGCCGAACTCGACCGTGATGACATCGTTGTTGCGGATCACTTCAATACCTGGTGAAACATTCGCCAGGTTGACGGTCGTCGATCCGTTAGCCACCACGTTGAAGTTGATGGTAAAGATCGAGCTGTTATCCGCGATGGAGAAGCCATTCGGGTACAACCCCAGGTCTGGATACCACGAGATCACTACCTTGCCCGCCGTCGCGTTATAGTTAGCCGCGGAAAATCCAGGCAAGGTGGCATTTGTGATGGAAGTGAACTGCAGCACCGCATTATTATAGGTGATGGGAAACTGCAGAGACTGGATGTTGGTAAAATTCGTCACCTTCAACTGAAGCGATACAGTGCCGCCCAAATTGGCATTTACTGTAGCGGGGTTGAAACTGGTGATCAGCGGTTGGCCGGAAACCTGAAATGCAAACAGAAACAGGCCTGCCGTGAAAAGGTACGTAATAATCGGTCTCATCTTTAACGCGGAAAAAGGGATGATGATGAAATAAGATGTTGTCAGAGTTTAACCAAAGGTCGAATGCACGAGCGTTCAGCGGTGCGGATGATTAAATAATAAATACCATTTTCTTCTAATCGGTCTGAGGCAATTTCCATGCCATGTTGCCCCTGTGAAAGCGTGGTCCTGCGCTCCAGCACAGGGTGTCCGGCCACATCTGTCAGCACTACATGTACCTCGGATTTTACCGGCATTTCAATAAAGGCAGTAGTCGAAGTCGTAAACGGATTCGGTGACACCGAAACCGGCAGGGAGTTGGCGCTTTCCAGCCAGTCGGTGCTCAGTACAAATCCTACAGCCACATAACCGTTTTTCAGCACACAGTCGTCGATATCGAAAATAAGCGGTGGAACGCCGGCCTTCACTACTTCAAAATCGGTGGGCGGCAATTCCGTGAAAGAGAGGGCAGTGCCCTGGTTAATCTCGCCGATAACCTTGTATTTGATCAGGAAGATCAGCGAACCGTCATTAACCGAATGTCCGTTGACCGTAGACGGGGCCTCCCAGGCAAAACGCAGGATCCCGCCGGAGGTTTCGTCCAGGCCGAAGTCCTCGTTCGTCATATTCGGAAGGTTATAGGCCAGGACGGTCAGAAACCGGAGGACTGTCGAGTCCCACTGAACCACAAACTGTGCGGCAACAATACTATCAAAATTGGAAACCGTGACGGGTACCGTCACAATGTCGCCATTGTTGGCGTTATTGATAACAGGCAGCGAAAACTCCACCTGTGCGGAAAGTCTGGAAAAAGCGAAGAGCCAAAGGACTACCGGGATGAGTAGTAACCGTTGATTCATGGGAACAACAATTGGTTAAGGATTAATGTAGATGCAAATTGGGCGGAAAACCGCTGGAATCGGATTAAAGCGTAAAATTCAGGCTGTTTTTCAACAAAATACCTCAGATTGAGTATTTCTTTTCAAAAAGCGGGCCAAAGTTCGCAAGATTGGTACAGGGAAAAAAATAAATTTGAAAATAACCTGAAATAGGGACGACCCCACTGGCCCGGTTCCAGTCCAAAAAAGAAAGCGCGACCAGATTATCTGGTCGCGCTCTCCTTAATATATTATGGTGTAGTGCCAATCGGGCAAGGGCCCGGTTACTCTACCACGATCATTTTCTTCGTGGCACTGTGGGTCGGCGTATCCAGCTGATAGAACAGGATACCCGCCGACAGTTCATTCCGGTTGACCGTGACCGTATTAAGACCTTTTGCAAAGTTGCCGTTGACCACTTTCAGTATCCGGCCCTCGGCGTTGCTGATCGTCAGCGTAGCCTCAGATGCTTCAGGCAGGTTGAACATGATCTCAGTGGTGCTGCGAACCGGGTTCGGCCGGTTTTGCAGCAGTTCGAAACCAGTGTCGGTCACGATAGTGCCATCGGCGCCATTGAAGCGGAATGCTACGTCAAATAGTTCACCGGAAGCCTTATACGCTTCTGCCTTGGTGATCCGGCTGCTCAGGTGCAGCAGGCGGCTGAGTTCGCCGTTCCGGGTGGCGCGGAACCGCAGGCTAAAGCCGGCGCTCTTCTCCACAGATGCCGTGAGCGTCTGCTCGGCAGCAAAGACGGCAAAGTTGTCCGTGGTGCAACCTTCTCCCGGCAAAACAGCTTCCAGCTGGAGGCCTTCATACTGCAGCGTAAACTGGTAGCCGGCCAGTGCTTCGGCAGGCGAGCAGGCGACAAGCACCGTTTCACCGGCCTGCACCATGCGGTCTTCCAGGTCAAAGTAAACCGTGCCGGCACTGCGGTCTTCCGTCGACTGCAAGTTTGCAATGGCATTTCCGTTCACGTCACCGATCTTAACTGACACAAAGTTCTCCTGGAACTGGTTGTTCTGTACGTCCGCTACCGAGATCGTTTCCGGGAAGATATCCTGGAACGGGTTGCTCGGGTTGGGGAAAACATATGCCTCATCCACAAAGCGCCAGCTGCTGTTGGAAGGCAGTTGGGTATACAGACCCAGGATCAGTTTGCGGAACTCTACAATGTCAAAGGTCGTGATCGACCGGCTGTTGTTGGCATCGGCAGCGATCATTTTGTACGGGGTGTTCAGCGGCTCCAGGCCCAGGATATGCTTGTTGATCAGCACCAGGTCAAAGGTCGAAACCCCGTTCAGCGGATCGTTATCCTTGGTCGGCGTGAGTGTGTAGGACGACGAGATCGGCAGCGCATTTGCAAACGCATATACCCCGTCGTTGTCCGTCATGTCAAAGGTGGCAAACGGCGGCAGGCCGTTCGGCGGCGTACCAACGATCTCTACGTTGGCATCCATCAGACCATCCTGTTTTTCCGTTTTCAGTGCACCGGCAACAGTGGCATTGGAGCCTGCCGGACCGCAAACACCCATGTTGTCCTGAATGATCACGTATGTTTCGCAATAATCAGCGTTACCAGCCAGGTCCATTGACCACAGTTCCACCAGTTGAGTGCCCAGGTCGTCGCAGGTGAAGGTCACCGACTTCTGTGGCGAACCATCCGGGTTGGTCGGGAAACCTGTACCGGCACCCGAGCGGCGAATTGCCGTTACGAGTTTATTGCTGGGCGTGCAGTTGTCTTCCGTATACTGGAGGAAGTCTATGTCGTTGAGCGAGATCATGCCGGTCGGCATAATGTTAATACTCAGGCCGTTGATACACACTACTGTAGGCTTTTTACAGTCCTTAACTTCAAAGGTGTATTCACAGAAGCCTTCGTTGCCGCAGCCGTCGCTGACAAACCACTTGATCTTATGTTTGCCATAGGGCAGTTCGGGTACGACATAATTGTTTGGTTGCTGCTGTGTATTCCAACGTACGCTCGCCGATTTCTTGTTACCGTCAACGGTAGTTTGAAGGGCAAAGCCATACTTCTGGTTGGTCAGCACCGGACGTTCGTCAAACTGGCGCGGTGTGCCACCCTGGTAGTTGGCATTTTGTGCGTTATCGTAAAATATCGTGTTGAAGCCCGGCAAGTTCGTACTGCTGACCACTGTTTCCATGGTGCCGTTGCCATCCAGATCGAGGAAAAGCAGGTAGCGAACCGTGACGTTGGAACCGGAGCACAGGTCGCTGGCCACGATCGTCAGGTCAGTGGGTGCTTCGCACAGGTTGTGGCTGCCGGTGACATTGTCAAACCAGTAGGTCTCATTCCAAAGGTTGCCGTCGTTGGCAGTCAGGTCGCAGATCTCAACAGGCGATGCCGGACAGTCTTCCACAAAAGGTGCTTCGGTATCGATGATCTTGATGATCTGCTTGTACTGGTAGCAGTTGGCGTTGGCACTCCAGAAGATCGAGTAGTTGGTCGGCGACGGATCGGTCGGGTTGATCTTTACGATCGTCGGGTTCCAGGGAGCCGGCGTGTTCGCCGGTGAAACGGTCGGGCCGGGTAGGTTGGACGGGTGGTTGACCGTGGAGTTGGGGTTCGGGTTGGGCACGGCAATGCAGCCCGAGTTCGGGTCGTAGGTGCACCAGTTGATGATCGTCCAGGTCCGCTCGATCTTATAGCAGGCGTCCGGTACCACTGTGAAGATCACATCTTCATGCGATACGCCCAGCAGTTCGCAGTCTTCACCCAGGAAGGTCGGCTCGCCGTACATGCCGGAGCCGTCGCACTGGGTAACGATCACGTCGTTCGGGAACTTGATAGAATAATTCTGGTTGTAGGTAACAGTCACGCGCTGCGTGCACTGGCTGCTGAGGCCGCCGCAGTCGTACGCGCGGAACGTACGGGTGATAGTCCCCTTGTTACAAACCGTATCGAACAGGCTGTAATTGGCAGTAGCGGTGATGGTATCGATGCAGCAGTTATCGGTTGCCGTGGCCATGCCGTATGCCCAGAGGCTGGGATCGAAGTTTTGGCAGGAAACCGTCACGTTTGCCGGTGACGTACAGGTCGGTTTCAGTTTGTCGTCTACGAATACCTGAACCATGCATTCATTGGCATGCCATTCTTCGTACTCCAGCGACACTTCTCCGGCCGGAACCGGAACGTCGTATACCCGGAAGACGATCGTGATCGTATCATTGATGTCTTCACAGCAGAATTTTACCTGATCGTAGAAGCGGTTGTTCGGCTGGCAGCCGTTGGCATCCATACGGCGGGCCTTGAAGTACACCGGCGAGCAGTTGTCATACGAACCGTCGTCAAAGGTGGAGGCATTGACATACACTTCTCCGGTAACGCCAAGCGATACCTGGGTGTATTCATCGCAGATCGCCGCCGGCGGTACATCATCTTCTACCGTAATAGTAAAGGCGCAGGTAGAGGTGTTGCCGCAATCGTCTTCCACGATATAGGTCATCTGCGTATTACCGAGCGGCAGGTTATTGGCATAACCCAGCACGCCAAGCGTGTCGGGGTGCCAGAAGTTGTTGCCCGGGAAACTCTCCAGGGTTCCGTTGACTGTGTAGCCAACGCCATCGACCGTGTAAACGGCCTTGATCGACTTGATGCGTGAGCAGGCGTCTTCGATGATGACATCCGGCAGGTTGAAGTCCCGCTCGCAATCAAACGGGTTGGTGCCAATGGTCATGTCCTCCGGGCAGTCCACAACAGGGCCCTGATTGTCCATTACCTTGATCAGCTGGATGTAATATTTCGGGTTGGTGCTCGGCGGGTTCGGTGTGGTGGGCAGGCACCAGTCGTATACCGTCCAGGTCCGCAGGATCTTGTACGAGCCGTCGCAGATCGGCAACATCTGATCGGCGTAGACTACGTTCATCTCACAATAGGAGTTCTGTGGGTACAGCGGGAAGTCAAAGCCGAAATCGGAGATATACGGCGCGCCGGTGTTGGACGGGTCGGTATCCGGATTTTCACAGGAAACCGTTACGTCGGCCGGGAACAATACGTCCCCTACATGGCGGCGCTGGAAATAGATATATTGCGTACAGCTCGACTGGTTGCCGCTCTGGTCAACGGCCGTCCAGACGCGTTTGACATACGCACTGATGTCAGATTGACCGTTGAAGCTGCCGTTGCAATCCACATCGGTCCAGGTGTCAATGTGCGAAGAGGTATAACTGCCGCAATTTTCATCAATAATTGGATAAGCGGCGTCGATACCCAGTACATCAAACAGGTATTCCGGCGAATAATCAGTAATAGCACAGGTAATGAACACATTCTCGCAGGTGAGTTGCGGTGCGAGTTTGTCTTCCACATGCACATAGCCCTGGCAGGTGTTGCCACTGTTCAGGTCGCGTACGCGTACCTGGATGGTCTGATTAATATGGGAACTGTTGAGAATGCCCGGTACCCAGGCGCCGTTGATCTTGATCTCAACAACGAGGTTGCCGTTCGGGCAACCGCCGCCTTCCAGGATCTGGTCCGGTTCGAGTTCCATAGAGCAATCCTGATCCAGAGAGACCTGTACCAGGTTATTGCAAACGAGAGAGCACTGGCTGCTGAGGTCGGTGTTCGAGAGGAGGGTGATAAAAAATACCAGCAGGAGGTGGCCCGTAAAATTGACGAAGGTAAGTTTAGGTTTCGCCATGAGATTAATTTGTATCAAGATAAATGTTAATGAATATTGTGAAAGATTACAGTGGATTACAATGTTGGGTTGCAAAAAACTACATGAGTAAAATTGCCTGCAAAGAAACGGCAATTACAGCGGCATACGCAAGTTAAATATGCGCCATAATCGGCCATTTTTTTGCACAGCAAAAACAGTGCCTCAAATTAGCAAAAACCTACCTGTGTTCAGGTATTTTGCCGAGACACCGGAAGCCGGGTTCGTTTTGTCGGATGGGAACGGTAATTACCTGGCCTGCAAACGGCGTTTACGGGAAGGAACGCACAGGCCGGGTAACTATACCAGATTATGTTCAAACGCGATCTTGATCAGGCTGGCCGTATTGTTGACGCCCAGCTTACGCATGATATTCTTGCGGTGTACACTCACCGTCTGATCGCTGATATAAAGTTTTTCAGCAATGTCCTTATTGCTCAGAACCTGGCCGATATACCGCATGACCTCGATCTCGCGCCGGGTCAGGCCGAATTTGCGGGCAAACCGGCTTTCCGGCAGGGCACTGTCCATGCCAAAGCCCGGCAGGCGCCCGGTAAGGCTGACGCCTTTACCCAGGAACGTTTTTCCGGCCATGACCTCATCAATAGCCCGCAGCACTTCATCCCGTGAAGTAGACCGCAGGAGTAAACCGTCGCCACCTGCCCGGAAGGCCGCCTTGATCAAGCGGGCATCGTCGGTTTGGGTGAATAACAGGATACGCAGGTCCGGATGGGCCCGTTTGAGGGCCGGCAGTAGTTTCAGCCCTTCGCTGTCTGACAAATTCATATCCATCAGCAACAGATCGATCGGTGACCTGTTGAGCATCTCCCCGATCAGGGAAGAACTCTGGATCACACCGCGCAGCTGAAAAAGATACCTGCCGGCGGGAATTGACAGCACATTGCGCAACCCTTCAACAAAGATGGGGTGACCGTCGGCGATTAAGACATTCAGCGATTTCATGGACGGGTTAGTCATAAATGCGTATTACTTCAATGAAACGTGGCAATTTCCGTACCAATTCATTTTTACGGAGTTGGACGGAGTTCAGATATTAATAGAATCTTTTGCTATTTTTGTGCCTGTTTAATCCCTTGTCTGATACACGACAAAATATCCCTTGAATGTGACCATACGGGTTTGGCGGTTTCCCTCTTTCCTTCCACCTTCCCTCCAGTGGTTATATTCGTCCGACCTTGTTAAAGGCATTTGCCCTGATTTTTCACCTTTATGTGCCTCTGAATACCAGAGATGCACCTTTTAATTTTCAGACCCGTAATCGCATTCGGACGATGAAACAACTTTTTATACTACTCTTCGTGGCCTTACTCGCCGTGCCCTTTGGCTGTTATAAATCCGAAGACACGCTGCTGATCCGCGCCCTTACCCACAAATCCACGGAATACGAGGGTAAACTCGTCCATGACTGGATGGTCCTGGGCAGCGACATGATCAAGGAAAATTACCTGTACGGGCCACAGTCGGCCCGTATATTCGGTTACCTGGGACTTACAGCCTGGGAATCGGTTTGCCATGGCCTGGACGGCGGGAAAAGCATGACCGGCCAGATTAATGATTATGCTGCCGGTGCCCAGTTCGATTCTGACAAAGAATACGACTGGGGTATCGTTTTGTGCTCCGCCATGCGGACCGTTTTCCCCCAACTGGTGGAAAATATCAACAATGCACAGCGCAGCCAGGTAGATGTGCTGGCAGCCGTGCAGGAAGATGAAATGATGAAGAAAGGGATCACAGAACAGGTCCGGCAAGACTCCAAGGACCTGGGCATCCGCATCGGCCTGCGCATCAACGATCGTATAAAAAAGGATGGTCGCGATCTGATCCGGAATATCGTGCCGGTGATCCCCAGCCGTGATGCCAGCCACAAGTGGTACTGGGACCCTAATACTCTCGGGCAGGTGCCGGTTGAGCCCATGTGGGGCACGATCCGCACGTTCGTGACCGATAATGCCCAGACCTGTGAACCCGATCAGCCTTTCCCTTACTCCGAAAGTCCGACCAGCGATTTTTACCTGGAGGCAAAGGAAGTGTACGACGTCGAACGTACACCGACCAATAAAGCGATCGCATACCACTGGGAAAATGGTGTGGGACGCACCAGCGGCCCTGCCGGACACTGGATCAACATTGCCCGGCAATTGCTGCAGCAGGAAGACCGCAACCTGGCCGAATCTGCCAAGGTCTACTGCCTGCTCGGATTCGCTGCCGCAGATGGGTTCAGTACCACCTGGTTTGCCAAATACAAGTATTTTCTGCTCCGCCCGGTTACCTATGTCCGGGAGAATATCGACCCTACCTGGACGCCTATGATCAATACGCCGCCGTATCCGGACTACATGTCCGGCTCGTCAGTCATGGGTGGAGCCGGCTCAACCATGCTGATCAGTGCTTTCGGGGATGTCCCCTTTTCTGACCGTACCCATCTGGGCAGCCCGTTATTTACACCGGAAGGCGGTCCGTTCGTACTGCCGGAGCGTAGTTTTACCTCCCTGACCGAGGCTGGTGAGCTGGCAGCGCTGAGCCGGGTGGTCGGCGGAGTTCATTTTCGCCGGGCCTGCGAAGAGGGGCTGGAATCAGGCAGGTGTATTGCCAATATGATCCTGTCCCGCACAGATTTTGGCTTCTGAGTCTGACCGGAATAAATACTATATTGCTTCCCCTGTCTGATCTTTACAGGCAGGGGAAGTGCTTTTTATACCGTTCCTTCATTCCGGATGTTTTAAAAATATGAACTTGTGCCATGGCCGGACAAACCCACTATCCACACCTGTTCACCCCGCTTGATCTGGGTTTTACCACCCTGCCCAACCGGATACTGATGGGCTCTATGCATACGGGGCTGGAAGAAGACAAAGGGCGGCTGGAGCGGCTGGCCCGGTATTTTGCTGCCCGTGCCCGCGGCGGCGTGGGCCTGATGGTTACCGGCGGTATCGCTCCCAACCGCCAGGGGTGGCTGGCGCCCTTCAGTGCCAAACTGACCACGCAGGCCGAAAAGAACAAACACCGGCTGGTTTGTTCTGCCGTACACGACGAAGGCGGCAGGATTTGCATGCAAATCCTGCATGCTGGTCGGTATGCCGCACACCCGATGCTGGTAGCGCCCAGTCCGCTACGCGCACCCATCTCGCCCCTGCGTCCCTGGGAGATGAGCCCCCGGCTGATCCGCTCGACCATTCAGGATTTTGCCCGTACTGCCGCGCTGGCCCGCGAGGCCGGGTATGACGGCGTGGAGATCATGGGGAGCGAAGGTTATCTGATCAACCAGTTTGTGGCCGCTCGAACCAATAAACGGACGGATGACTGGGGCGGTTCCTTTGAAAACCGGATCCGGTTCCCATTGGAGATCATGCGGGCGGTGCGGGCGCAGACCGGCCCCGATTTTATTGTTATTTTCCGGGTTTCCATGTTGGACCTGGTAGAAGACGGCAGTACCTGGGATGAAGTGGTGGCTCTTGCCCGTGCGGTCGAAGCTGCCGGCGCAACCCTGATCAATACAGGCATCGGCTGGCATGAGGCCCGTATTCCTACTATTGCCACGATGGTACCCCGCGGGGCATATGCCTGGGTGACGGAACGCCTGAAGCCGGAGATCTCGATCCCGCTGATCACGACCAACCGGATCAACACCCCGGAGAAAGCCGAAGAAATCCTGGCGCTCGGACAGGCCGACATGGTATCGATGGCCCGGCCGCTACTCGCCGATCCGGATTTTGCCCGAAAGGCCGCCGAGGGCCGGGCCACCGAGATCAATACGTGTATTGCCTGTAACCAGGCCTGCCTCGATCATATTTTTGAGAAAAAAACAGCCTCCTGCCTGGTCAATCCGCGCGCCTGTCATGAAACCTCCCTGCCGCCGTTTGAAATCCACACCGGAACCTCAAAAGGCCGTGTTGCCGTGGTCGGTGCTGGTCCGGCAGGCCTTTCCTGTGCAACCGAACTGGCTGCACGGGGTTTTGAAACACACCTTTATGAAGCATCCGGTGCGATCGGCGGCCAGTTTAATATGGCGAAACGCATACCGGGGAAGGAAGAATTCACCGAAACCCTGCGCTATTTCAATACCCTGCTGGAAAAAACCGGTGTGCACTGCCATTTCCATACGACGGTTACCACAGAAATGCTTCAGGAACAGGGGTTTTCCGATGTCGTGCTGGCTACGGGGGTGTCGCCCCGGGTGCCGGCGCTGGATGGAATGGATCATCCGAAAGTACTTTCATATATTGATGTATTACTTCATCAAAAACCAGTAGGCCGTACTGCGGCCATTATTGGTGCCGGTGGTATCGGCTTTGATGTGGCCATGTACCTGACCGAGCCGGATGCAGTGCCGGCATCGTCCCTTGACGCGTACCGGCAGGAGTGGGGGATCGATCCGGACTACCGGCAATCCGGCGGATTGGCAGAGGCCCGGCCCGCACCGCCGTCGCGGAAGGTCTGGCTGCTGCAACGATCGCGGGGAAAATTCGGCGCCAGCCTGGGCAAAACCACCGGCTGGGCACATCGCCTGACCCTGCGGCACCGGGGCGTGGAAATGTGGGGCGGGGTGACGTACCAAAAAGTGGATGATTCCGGCCTGCATCTGTTGGTGAACCAGGAACCCCGGATACTGGAAGTAGAAAATGTGGTCATTTGTGCCGGGCAGGAACCACAGCGTACACTCCAGCCAGACCTGAAAGCTGCTGGCATCCGGGTACAGTTGATCGGTGGCGCCAAACTGGCTGCTGAACTGGATGCCAAACGGGCGATCGAGGAAGGACTTTTGGCAGCCTGGGCAGTTGAACCGCTTGGTTGATACCCGGCAAGTTCAACCGGACTTATTTGTCTTCTGCGTCAGGAGGTTTGACGCCAGGCTGAAAGCAGCGCCTTGATGGCCGGTTTGTTTTCCCTGAAGTTTTTGGCGCCCCGCGTCACCGTGGCAATGCTGCAAGGCACCGATTTGGCTACCTCTCGTTGCGACATGCCCCGGTCAAGTGCGTCAAAGATCTTCCACCGTTCGATGATCAACCGGCGCTCATGTTCGGTAAACGTTAGTTGGAACAACGCATCCAGGTCCGCTTCCGAGCGGACGGATCTAAACAAATGGTACAACATGGTGGCTTATTGATTAAAGTGTCAGATGTCTCATCAAATATCTGAAAATCTATGATCATTTTTTCAAATGGAAGGAAAAGTTTCCTTGTCGGTAACCAGACCATTCTGAATTTCCATAAAGCGTTTATACAGAAAAGTGCCGCATGCTGAAAAGGAATTGGCTGAACAAGTATTGGCCATTGGTTTCCAGGCGACCGCATTTGCCAGCCGCTTTTTTATACTTTTACCGGGCGATCTATACGTCATGAGACAAATCATTTTCTTCCTGTTGTTGCTGGCAGGCACCACTGCGGCACAGTCTCCCTACCGTTTGGCTTGGGGCAAGGATTTGGCTATCACCGGCGCCGGGCTTTCCACCGGGCTGCTGGGCTTGCAGCTCCGCTCCAACCTGACGCTGTACACCCCGGCAAGTCTGAGTCAACTGGATGCCAGTACGATCAATGCATTTGACCGGCGAGCGGTGGATCAATACTCCACCCGGGCACAGAATATCAGCGATATATTCTTTTACAGTTCCCTGGCCACACCGCTGTTCTTCCTGCCGGCACGGCTGCACCGCAACGACATGGCTATCATCACCATTATGTGGTTTGAGTCGGCCTTTCTGACGACCGGAGTGACGGTGTTGACCAAATACGCCACTCAACGTACCCGGCCATTCGTATACAACGAACAGGCTCCGGAAGCCGATAAACTGACCACGAATGCCAAAAGTTCGTTCTTTTCCGGCCATGCTTCCATGACGGCCGTCAGTTCCTTTCTTGCTGCAAGGGTGTATGCCGATTATTTCCCCGATAGTAAATGGAAGCCGGTCGTCTGGGGTGTGGCAGCGACCATCCCGGCAGTCACGGGCTATCTTCGGGTGGCAGGCGGCAAACATTTTCCGACGGACGTCCTGACCGGCTACCTGGTGGGTGCGGGGATCGGTATACTGATCCCGCATTTTCACCGGATAAGGGATACGCGGTCCGGGTTCCGGATCCGGGGCGGAACGGGAGGGCTTGCCGTTTCCTGGACCTGGTAGGTACGATCCGGCTGCTGCAAGGGGAATTACGAACAAAGCCATATTTTTGAGCAGATTCGAAAACAATTGTCCAACAGGTAATACCCGGAATCATGGCGAAAAAAAAGGCAAAACAAGTGGCCCGGTCAACCCGTAACAGCCCGGCTTCTGCTGCACCTAAAAGCACTGCCAACGCAACCCAACAACCGTTTCTTTGGATCAGTCTGGCCCTGGCAGCATTTGCCTTTTTGTTGTATGCCAATACCCTGGGATTTGGTTATGTGCTGGATGATCCGCTGGCCATTGGTAAAAACGACCTAGTGCGGAAAGGCGTAGGCGGTATTGCGGAGTTGTTTACCCACCACTACCGGGCTGGTACCGAAGGTGCCGGAGCTTCTGCATTGTTGTACCGTCCGCTGTCGCTGGTCACCTTTGCCTTTGAGTGGTCGGTCGCTCCGGAAAGTCCCGCTCTTGGGCACTTCATGAACGTGCTGTGGTATGCCCTCACTGTTGGCTTATTATTTACGGCGCTCCGGCATATCCTGTGGCGGTACCATTGGCTGTGGGCTGCTGCCACTGCCTTGCTTTTTGCAGCGCATCCGTTGCATACGGAAGTAGTGGCCAATATTAAGAGCCGGGACGAGATCCTCAATGTGTTTTTCAGTGTGGCTGCTCTGTACGGCTGGGCGCGTTGGTTGAAAGCACCAGCCGGCAAATGGCTTGCAGTGGCTCTGATCAGTTATTTTTTTGCATTGTTGTCCAAGGAAAGCGCCGTGACGTTATTGCCGGTCTTTCCGCTGATCAGTTGGTTTTTCTTTGACAGGACAGCGCGGCAAAGTGGTGGCCATGCCCTGCTGGCGGCCGTTCCGGTAGTAGTATTCCTGCTGATCAGGGCTACAGTGCTCAGCCAAACAGCGGACAATTTTGTAGTCAGTGAAATGGACAACCCGATCGTTGCAGCCCAGGGGCTGGGCGAACATACGGCGACCAGTTTCATGGTCCTCTGGAAGTACTTCCAGCTGCTTGTGTTCCCACACCCGTTGCTGAGCGATTATTCGTACCGGCACCTGATGGTGGTAGACTGGACCAATTATCAGGCTATCGCCGGACTGCTGTTGTATGGCGCCCTGATCTTTTTTGCAGTACGTGGGCTGCTCCGCCGCCAGGTGCCGGCGTTCAGTGCAGCGGCCTTCCTGTGCGCAATCGTGCTGTACAGCCAGCTGCCGCTGGTGATCGGTACACTTTTCGGCGAACGCCTGATGTATATGCCATCGCTCTGGTTCTGCCTGGGTATCACGTACGTGCTCTGGCAGGTCAGCGGTTTTTCCCTGGGAAAGGACCTGAACGGCGGCTTCTGGCCACCACGTAAAAATACACAGGCGGGCATTGCGGCCTTTGCTGTGATCGCGTTGTTTTTCGGTTATAAAACGATTACCCGGAATACGGACTGGCGCGACAACATTACCTTGTTTCAAACGGACAGCGCCAAGGCTCCCAATAGCGTGCGGCTGCACAACGGGGTCGGCAGCGAATTATACACCCAACTTATCTCCAATCCGGAAATGCCCGCTGCAGAGCGGGATACACTGCTGGCGCAGGTCGTACAACATTCGGAGGCTGCCATCTCGATAAAACCCAATCCGGTTTCCTTTCTCAACCTGGGTAATGCAGCCATTGCCCGGAATCAATATGCCGAATCCATCCGTAACTATGAACTCGCCCTGAAAGAAGCGCCGAACTACGGTATCGCCCGGATCAACCTTGGCCGTACCTACGCCGCCTGGGGGCGGGAGGAAGGAATGGTCAATAACAACCTGTCTCGTGCCGCTGAATTACTCGAAAAAGCGCTGGAGTACCGGCCGGACGATGCGGAAGTATACCTCAACCTGGGCGCCAGTTATGGTATGATGGGGCAAACGGAAAGAGCCATCCCGTACCTGGAAAAAGCAGTCGAACTCAATCCGCAGAATAAAAACGCCTGGAAAAACCTTGGTGTGGCTTACCGGGCTACCGGCCAGCCGGAAAAAGCGGAGGCCTGCCTGCGGCGGGCCGGCATGTAACCGGTTCACTCCACCCAGACGCGGCCCTTCCAATGCAGGCGGCTATCCCTGTCCTGAAGTGCCACGATCAGCCAACCGTGGAAGTTCGCCGGCAGGTAAATAATGCACCCGGTATGTACCCGTTGTGCGAGCAGCTTGCCCTGTATGTCGAATAGTTGCAGGTCGAACAGTCCAGAAGCATATTTCGGGTCGATCTCGAGGTAGAGTTTGTCCTGTGCAGGATTTGGATATACCTGTGCGGGCAACGTTTCTGGTGTTGGCGGTGTGGATACTACTCCGCAAACACCACAATACTGCGCACTCAGGAGTTTTTTTCCGGCAGTGTAAAAGCAGGTGCCCAGGGGTAAGTAAAAGGATGCCGCCGGCGAGTAATACAGGCCCAGCAAACCGTCATTACTGCCGATGCCTTCCGTTACTTCACGGGTATAGCCGATGCCATCCAGGAATTTTAAGGTCAGGCGTTTCCGGTTACTCCAGGTGTCTGTTTTGACTACTTCAAAATGAAGATCATTTCCTGATTTTATATGCGCGACCATCGTATCCCCGACTTCGAGCCCGAAATCGAACAATAGCACATCTTCTCCGCTTGGAAGGTCTGTGAGCGCAGTTTCAAAATCACCAAACAGGGAATCAGGCAAGGGGAACCGGTAAAAAAATACCTGCTGGTCGTCTGCCCGGAGCGCACCGATCGTCATTGGGCCGCCGGCATAAAACACATCGAAACCGGTGCAGTGGGTGCCGGTGGTGATATGTTTGCATTCTGGCTGCAACAACACCTTCTGATATATCCGCCCCTGAATGGTGGTATCCGTACCCAAATACTCCCGCCAGAGAAAGTAGATATTGCTGCCACCAATGCAATAGTTGGAAACATGTGTGGTCACCCATTCTGCATCGGCAGTAGGAAATGGATAGTTTTGAGCCGCAAGCGGCGCCCATGCCACGTTCAGGAGGAGCAGTCCGGGCAGTATACTTTTCATATCCTTCGGTTGTTAGCGTGATTAACCGGGATTCCGGCATACAAAATAAACATCGGGAAGCATCAAAAGCCAATGCGTTGTTGGCTAATACTGGCGATTACCCTACTGGGCCTTTTACAAACCGATACCTGCACTTGCCGGGTCCGGATGTTCCGGCAGTAGTTTCCCGGTTGCGTGCCTGTCTGACATCACTTACCTTTAGTAAACTTGCTGCGTTGAAAAAAAATCATTAAATTTGAACAACTATTAATTTGAGCATGTGAACAAAGACAGATCCTAAAACATATGCTCGGCATTAATTGCCGGGGCATTTCAAACCTCTGTCTTATGAAAACATACAAAATTGTTCACATGGCCCTGACCCTGCTGTCCGTATTCCTGTTTGGAATAAGGAGCACGGCTTTACAGGCGCAAACCCCGGCTTTTCAAGGGGCATCCAGTTTTTCTACTGCCGATGCTACTGCCGATGCCGGTGTCTTTGATGCCATTTCCTCGCTCTATGTAGGAGCAGGAGGGATTTGGCTTATCGTGTTGATCGCCATTTACTACATGGTGAAACAGGAACAGCGCCAGGCTGCAACCGCCTGACTTCTTAAGGTTGCTAAAAAAACGCCCCTGCAGATCGTACTGCAGGGGCGTTTGTATATCTGTAGATATCGAAGGCATCAACTCAATACCGGTAATAATCCGGCTTGAACGGACCTTCTACCGGTACGCCAATATATTCGGCCTGGTCAGGACGCAGTTCGTCCAGTTCCACACCGATCTTGGCCAGGTGCAGGCGGGCTACTTTTTCGTCCAGATGTTTGGGCAGCATGTAGACCTTCTTTTCGTACTTGTCGGCATTTTGCCAGAGCTCGAGTTGTGCCAACACCTGGTTGGTAAACGAGTTGGACATGACGAATGACGGGTGGCCGGTAGCGCAGCCCAGGTTGACCAGGCGGCCTTCTGCCAGCAGGATGATGTCATTCCCGTCGAGGTTATACAGGTCAACTTGCGGCTTGATCACCGTTTTTACGGCATTTTTGTTCAGCCAGGCGACATCGATCTCGTTGTCGAAGTGGCCGATATTACACACGATGGTTTTGTCGTTCATCAACCGGAAATGCTTTTCGGTGACGATATCGCGGTTGCCGGTTGCTGTCACTACGATATTGGCACGCGGGATGGCATTTTCCATGCGTTTGACCTCAAAGCCGTCCATAGCGGCCTGCAGGGCACAGATCGGGTCGATCTCTGTGACAATGACCCGGGCGCCGGCGCCGCGCAGGCTGGCAGCCGAACCTTTACCCACGTCGCCATAACCAGCCACAACCGCCACTTTCCCGGCTATCATGATATCCGTGGCACGGCGGATTGCGTCTACCAGACTCTCTTTACAACCGTATTTATTATCAAACTTTGATTTGGTAACGGAGTCGTTGATGTTGATGGCCGGTAGCGGCAGGGTGCCCTTGGTCATTCGCTCGTACAAGCGATGGACACCGGTGGTCGTTTCTTCGGAGATCCCGCCGATGTTGGCGACCAGCTCGGGGTATTGATCCAGTACCATATTGGTGAGGTCTCCGCCATCGTCGAGGATCATATTGAGCGGCTGGCCGTCTTCAAAAGCAAACAGGGTTTGCTCGATACACCAGTCAAACTCCTCCGAAGTCATGCCTTTCCAGGCGTATACCGGGATACCGGCAGCAGCAATGGCAGCGGCGGCGTGGTCTTGTGTGGAGAAAATATTGCAGCTCGACCAGGTTACTTCTGCACCCAGTTCGACAAGTGTTTCGATCAGCACGGCGGTCTGGATGGTCATGTGCAGGCAGCCGGCAATGCGGGCGCCTTTCAGGGGTTTGCTCGGGCCGTATTCTTCGCGGAGGGCCATCAGGCCGGGCATTTCTGCCTCTGCCAGCAGGATCTCCTTGCGGCCCCAGTCAGCCAGGGCGATATCTTTTACTTTGTATTTGGGACGGGAAGTGGTGGCTGTGGACATGTATTCGTATTGAGTTTTGAGAATTGCGGAATGTATTCAATCGGTGAAAGATGGGGCAATCAGGGGGATAACAAAATTTGATTCTGAATTGTTGTCTGATCCGGCGCCGCAAAGATACGGTATTTGGTAAAATAAATCTGAAGGACTTCAGGCATGGTAATCTGCCCGTGCCAGCCGGTACACCCGGTCCATGCAGTTTTCTTCGGTATTGAAGAAGGTCCGTTCGAACTGCAGGGGCGAGCGCTCCAATACCTTCGCCGATCCGAGGTTATCGACATGCACGTAGGCTACTATTTCCGCCACATCCGGCAAGGAAAAAGCGTAGTCGATCAGATGCCGGGCAATTTCGGTCCCAAACCCCTGGCCCCAGTATTTTTCCAGAAAGCGGAAGCCGATCTCCTGTTCCTGTTGGTGGTTAACGACCAAAGCGCAGGTCCCGATAAAAGCACCGGCAGTTTTCTCCTCCACCGCCCAAACCCAAAAGTCATTGTCCGGCTGGGTATAGCGGTCGATCAACCGGTTCAACTCCCGTTCGTTTTCCTCCGGCGTCATGCCGCGACCGGTTGTGTAGCGCATTACGTTCGTATTTCCCTGCATTTCATGAAAGGCGGAAAGGTCATCAGGCCGCAGGTGCCGCACTAAAAGCCGGGGCGTTTCGAAAACCATGGAATTCATGTTATAAGACAAGATGTAAAGATAAAAAGGTTGGTAATGTCGCACAGCACGCCTTGTGGCGGCATCGTGGTGCAGTCTTGTTCTGAAAACTACCTGATTCTACCACGATACTTCAAATACCGGTCTCTGCCAATGCTTAAATAGGACAAAGCAGTGCTAATTGCCCGGCTTTTATCTTGTCTTCCGGCTTTTTCATTTCCATGATAAGCATCACATCATTGCCTGATGCCGCTCAATATGCAACGGTATTGGCTGTGGGTACCTTTGGTATTCATTTTATCTGCGAAATGCCGCTGGATTATGCGCAAAAAAACTGATATCACTGCGCCGGCCAACCTGCGTGATCACGCGGAAGGTACCGGCCCGGTCCGATCCCGCCACCCCGTTTACCTCGATATGCTGCCGCCCTGTAACCATGCTTGCCCGGCCGGGGAGAATATCCAGGCCTGGCTGGCACATGCCATGGCCGGACGATACGAAGAGGCCTGGCAGGAGATCATGGTAAACAACCCGATGCCGGCCATTCATGGCCGGGTCTGCTACCACCCTTGTGAGGATGGTTGTAACCGGACACACATTGACAATCCTGTCAGCATCCATGCTATTGAGCGTTTCCTGGGTGACCAGGCGCTTGAAAAAGGCTGGCAACCGCGCACCGAAGCCAAGCCAAGCGGCAAGCGCGTACTGGTGATCGGCGGCGGACCCAGCGGTCTGTCGGCGGCATATCACCTGCGGCGGCTGGGGCATGAGGTAGAGATCCGGGAGGCCGGACCGGTAGCAGGCGGTATGATGCACTTCGGTATTCCGGCTTACCGGCTGCCGCGCAACATCCTGAACCAGGAGATCAAGCGCATTGAGGACATGGGGGTCAGGATCACGCTGAACCACAAAGTTGAGGATGTGCTCCTGGAAAAGAGTGAAGGGCACTTTGATGCCGTTTTTGTTGCCGTCGGAGCACATATCGGTAAAAAAACGGGCATTCCGGCCCGGGATGCCGGCCAGATCCTTGATGCCGTCAGTTTCTTACGCGATGTCGACCAGGGCAAGGCGCCCAAACTGGGTCGGCGCGTTGCCATTTACGGCGGCGGTAACACCGCCATGGATGCCGCCCGCACCGCCAAACGCCTGGGTGTAGACGAGGCGCTGATCATTTACCGCCGCGACCGGGAACACATGCCTGCTCACGAGTTTGAGGCGGATGAAGCGCTGGCCGAAGGCGTAAAGATCCACTGGTTGCGTACGATCAAGGAGATCGATCAGACGACCTTCAAGGTGGAGGTCATGCGCATCGAAAATGGCCGGCCGGTGCCTACCGGTGAGTTTGAGACCCTGGAGGCCGATGCGCTGATCATGGCACTCGGGCAGGATACCGACACCGGTTTTCTGCGGCAGGTTCCGGGTATTGAATTCAAAGACGACGGCACGGTGATCGTGGACACGGACATGATGACCGGCCACTCCGGTGTTTTTGCCGGAGGTGATATGGTACCCAGCGAACGCACAGTAACGGTAGCAGTCGGACACGGCAAAAAGGCCGCCCGCCACATCGACGCGTACCTGCACAGCACGGTATATGAGCCGGCGCCCAAACACCCTGTCGTGGGATTTGAACGCCTGCATATGTGGTACAACACCCATGCGCCCCAGCAAAGTCAGCCACACCTGCAGCCACATACTGCCGTTCGGGACTTTTCCGAGATCATGGCCGGACTAGATGAGAAACAGGCCCGCTATGAGGCCCAGCGTTGTTTATCGTGTGGCAACTGTTTCGAGTGTGACGGCTGTTTCGGCGCCTGCCCGGAGGATGCGGTGATCAAACTTGGGCCGGGAAAGCGGTACCGGTTTGATTACGACCTCTGTACCGGTTGTGCCGTTTGTTTTGACCAGTGCCCGTGCCATGCCATTGAAATGGTGCCGGAAGGCTGGCAGCAGTCCTAATTTCTATTGCAAAAGAACTTGTTCATTATGTCAAGCAAGCCGAAAATAGTCACCATTGACGGAAATGAAGCCACCGCGTATGTGGCTTACCGGGTCAATGAAATTTGTGCTATCTATCCTATTACGCCCTCCTCACCCATGGCCGAACTGGCCGATGAGTGGTCGGCCAAAGGCATGCCTAACCTATGGGGGAACATTCCCGAGGTCGTGGAGATGCAGAGCGAAGGCGGCGCCGCCGGTGCCGTACACGGTGCCCTGCAGGCAGGTGCTCTGACCACTACGTTTACGGCTTCCCAGGGGCTGATGCTTATGCTGCCCAACCTGTACAAGATCGCCGGTGAGCTGACCAGTGCAGTGCTCCATGTTGCCGCGCGTTCCCTGGCTGCTCAGGCCTTGTCTATTTTCGGCGACCACAGCGACGTGATGGCTGCCCGGCCGACCGGTTTTGCCCTGCTGGCTTCCGACTCGGTACAGGAAGCGCACGATATGGCACTGGTCTGCCAGGCGGCTACTTTGCAGGCCCGGATCCCGTTCATCCACTTTTTCGACGGTTTCCGGACCTCGCACGAGGTGAATAAGATCGCCCTGATCCCGGAAGATCAGATGCGCAAGATGCTGGATGACAAGCTCCTGTTTGCACACCGGGAACGCAGCCTGAATCCCGATGCGCCGGTCGTGCGCGGTACGGCGCAAAACCCGGACGTATATTTTCAGGGCCGCGAGACCGTGAACCCGTTCTACGACGCTACTCCCGGTATCGTCCAGGAAATGATGGATCAGTTTGGCAAGATGACGGGCCGGAAGTACCGTATTTTCGACTACCATGGCGCACCTGACGCCGAACGTATCGTTGTGATCATGGGCTCCGGCGCCCAAACGGCCTCCGAGACGGCCAATGCGCTTGCCACAGGCAAAAAAGGTGAGAAAGTGGGTGTCATCCAGGTCCGTTTGTACCGCCCCTGGGCCAAGGACGCGTTTTTACAAGTCCTGCCGGCCTCAGTAAAATCAATTGCCGTACTCGATCGCACCAAGGAGCCCGGCGCCAGCGGTGAACCACTTTACACTGACGTAGTGGCCACCGTTGCGGAAGCGTTCAGTCAGGGTAAACGGAAAACCATGCCGCGCACCGTTGGCGGACGCTACGGCTTGTCGTCTAAGGAATTCACTCCGGCTATGGCCAAAGCTGTTTTCGATGAACTGAAAAAGGCGGAGCCCAAGAATAACTTCACGATCGGTATTCACGACGACCTCACGCATACCAGCCTGGACTACGACCCGGCCTATACGCTCGATGAGGCAGGTCTGACCCAGGCACTTTTCTTTGGCTTGGGTGCTGACGGCACGGTGGGTGCCAACAAGAACAGTATCAAGATCATCGGGGAAAATACCCCGTTGTATGCGCAGGGATATTTTGTTTACGACTCGAAAAAGTCCGGTGCCCGCACGGTATCGCACCTGCGTTTCGGTCCGAAGCCCATCAAAGCGCCTTATCTGATCCAGCAGGCCGACTTTGTAGCCTGCCACCAGTTTAATTTCCTGGAAAAAGTGGAAATGCTGCCGCTGGCACGCAAAGGCGCCACCTTCCTGCTCAACAGCCCTTACAGTAAGGACGAGATCTGGGATCAGTTGCCCAAACCAGTACAGGAGGAGATCCTGGCCAGGGAGCTGAAAATGTATGTGATCAATGCCTCCGAAGTGGCGCGCAGTGTAGGCATGGGCACGTATATCAATACGATCATGCAGACCTGCTTCTTTGCACTGTCCAATGTGCTGCCTAAAGACGAAGCCATCGATCAGATCAAAAAATATATCGAGAAGACCTATAAAAAACGAGGCCAGGCCGTTATCAAGAAAAACTTCGCGGCCGTAGATGCGGCGCTGGATCACCTGGAAGAAGTGAAAGTCCCAAAAAAAGTGACGAGCAAGCGCAAATTGCCACCTACCGTACCTGCCGGAGCACCGGCCTTTGTACAGGAGGTGACGGCAGTGATGATGCGCGGCCACGGCGACGACCTGCCGGTCAGTAAAATGCCGGCCGACGGCACCTATCCCAGCGGTACGACCAAATGGGAAAAACGCAATATTGCCGATTTCGTCCCGAAATGGGAACCGGATATCTGTATTCAGTGCGGCAACTGCAGTTTTGTTTGTCCGCACAGTGTAATCCGTGCCAAGTTTTACCATGAGGATCAACTGAATGGCGCACCCAAGGGGTTCGAGGCTGCCCCGATCAATGCCCGCGGGTTCCCCGAAACTCAATACACGCTTCAAGTCTACGGTGAGGACTGCACCGGTTGCAACCTCTGTGAGGAGGTATGCCCGGCGGTAAGCCTCACCGACCGGACGACCAAGGCTATTCACCTGGTGCCCAAGGGCGAGGTGATCGAACAGCAGAAAAAGAACATCCCGTTCTTCGAACAGATCCCGTATAACGAACGCAGCAAGGTGGACTTTGCCTCCGTGCGCGGTACGCAGTTCCTGGAGCCCCTGTTCGAGTTTTCCGGAGCCTGTGCCGGCTGTGGTGAAACACCGTACCTGAGCCTGCTGTCGCGCCTGTTTGGCGACCGCCTCATCGTAGCGAACGCTACCGGATGCTCCTCAATCTATGGCGGCAACCTGCCCACTACTCCCTGGACTACCAACAAGGAAGGGCGCGGCCCGGCCTGGTCGAACTCGCTTTTTGAAGACAACGCCGAATTCGGCCTGGGTATGCGCGTAAGCGTGGATAAACAAACAGACGTGGCGGCCGGACTGCTCCGCGGATTGATGGACGAATTGGGTGCCGGTTTTGTCGCCGAGATCCTGAATGCACCACAGGGTACCGAGACTGAGATCCGGGAACAACGCGAGCGTGTTGCCCAACTCAAGGCCCGACTGATGAAAATGAAATCGCCTGTTGCCGAGAACCTGCTCTCCGTGGCCAACAACCTGGTCCGCCGCAGCGTGTGGCTGGTCGGTGGCGACGGCTGGGCGTATGATATCGGCTCGGCAGGCGTGGATCACGTGCTGGCCAGCGGCCGCAACGTGAATGTGCTAGTGCTGGATACGGAGGTGTACTCCAATACCGGTGGGCAAATGTCGAAGGCTACACCCACAGCAGCTACGGCCAAGTTTGCCGCAGCCGGCAAGCGGGTCGGCAAGAAAGACCTGGCCATGCAGGCGATCTCCTACGGAAATGTGTATGTGGCTCAGGTTGCCATGGGGGCCAACCCACAGCAAACGTTGCTGGCTATGCGAGAAGCCGAGGCGTACGACGGTCCGTCACTGGTACTTGCCTACAGCCACTGCATTGCTCATGGTATCGATATGCGGAAAGGTCTCAATCAGCAGGATCTCGCAGTAGCGAGCGGTTACTGGCCCCTGATCCGGTATAATCCGGAATTGCGGCAGACGGGTAAAAATCCGTTTGTACTGGATTCTCCGCGGCCGACCATTCCGTTGAAGGATTATGCATACAACGAACTGCGGTACAGTATCCTGGCGCGCAGCAACCCGGAAGAAGCCGAGCGGCTTATGCACCTCGCTCAACGGATCGCCGACCTGCGCTGGGAAAACTATGAAGATATGGCCACCTGGGAAGCACAGGCTTTTCAACCCGTTGAATGATACCATCACTAATCTCTTAATGTAATCACTCAATCACCAACCACTCAATGCAATGGATCTACGCACAACCTACATGGGCCTGAAGCTCGACTCGCCGATCGTGGTATCGGCCTGCCCGTTATCCGAAGAAGTGAGCAATATTGTGGCTATGGAAGACCACGGCGCCGGTGCGGTGGTGCTGTTCTCCCTGTTTGAGGAGCAGATCCGCCGGGAACAGGAGCGGCTGATGGCCATTGAAATGACCACAACGAATGTATTTGCCGAAGGCTTGGACTATTTCCCGACGGCGGACGAGTACAGTGTAGGGGTGGAAGAATACCTCGATCTGATCCGCCTTGCCAAGGAGCGGGTGGATATCCCGATCATCGCCAGCCTTAACGGCATTACCCCCGAAGGCTGGATCGACTATGCCAGGCAAATGGAGCAGGCCGGGGCCGATGCCCTGGAGATCAACGTGTTCTACATAGCAGCTGACCTGCACCAGGATGGCCGTTCGGTAGAAGATCGTTACCTGGAGATCGTAGAAACGGTCCGCTCTACGGTCAAGATACCGGTGGCGGTAAAACTCAATCCTTACTTTAGTGCTATGGGCAATATGGCCCGTGAACTGGTGCTGGCCGGCGCCAACGGCCTGGTGCTGTTCAACCGGTTTTACCAGCCGGATTTCGATATCCGCACCTTGCGTGTGCTGAACAACCTGCAATACAGCGACTCCAACGAGATCCGGTTGCCATTGCTGTGGATCTCGGTTCTGTACGGTCGTCTGAATGCTTCTTTGGCCGCCACCACCGGTGTGCAGAGCGCCCGGGAAGTGATTAAATACCTGCTGGGTGGCGCTGATGTGACCATGACCGCATCGGCCCTCTACAAACACGGCATCCCGTATCTGAAAACCATGACCGAAGAATTGGAGCGCTGGATGAAGGAAATGCAATTCCGGTCCGTGGATGCCTTCAAGGGCGTACTCAGTCAGCGGAATGTGGCTGACCCGTCGGCCTTTGAACGGGCAAACTATATTAAGATACTGGAAGGCGCCAGGCGGTAGCCAACACTGACCTTTTAACTAACCTTATTAACTTTTCTATTCCAATTTTATATTGGAGACGTAAGGCACCTGTCCGGGTTTGGCAGGTGCCTTTTTGGGAAAGTCAAATTGGAAAAGAAAAATTTGAAATTTGAAAAGGGGGGAGCTCTCTATATAT
>SBHD01000303.1 GCA_006226345.1 Bacteroidota bacterium
AAACGCGAACCGGCACAGCCGGTCCCGAATTTTTCCGTGGCCTGTTGTGCCGCCTCCTTGATCTTAGGGTGGTTGGTTAGGCCCAGGTAAGAATTGGAGCCGAACATGAGTACGGGTTTTCCGTTGATGATCACTTCGGTATCCTGCTCCGACTCAATAACACGGAAATAAGGGTAGAGGCCGGCTTTACGGGCTTCATCCGGAGCAGTGAAACTGTCCGTACGGGCGAGTAAGTCTTTGTTCATCCCAAAAGAGTGTTTCATCGAAGTACAGCGGAAGAGCTGGGATTTCCGGATACCTGCCATAGCAGCACGGAACAAGCACTTACGGTTCCTTCAATACGTTAAATATTGAAAACACATTTGCACATTTCGGAACGATAAAACCAGGGGCGGTCGCGGAGCGCCTGATATTTTCATCGTTGGATACAGCGGCATACCGGGCGTTTCCTGCAGGTTCCAAAAAGAACACCGCATTTGCTCAGGAAGCACCCAATTTGCCTCCAAGCCCGCACACTTACTTCGGACACCCCGTAAGTATGGAGCTGGATATTAAAAAACCAAACTGTCAATATGACCATCGGTCACAGCCGGTTAAAGGTACATCCGGTTCTCGAGATTGCCACCGTGAAAGTAACAACAGACCGGACATCCACCGTGTTTTTACAAACGGGTGATTTTAGTGTGCCCGGACCAAAGTTTTTTCGGCACTACACGCTGAACTGTACAAAGGTGCACGCATAATTTTACCGATCCAAATATATAAAAATCCAAAATTCGGCTGTCAGGAGTCCGGCTAATATACAATTGGCAAACTCCCGGCAAGAACGTTGCATGGCCGCTTAACCCCGCGTAACCGTGCATTTTTTCCTACTTTTCACCTTTTTAAAGGTACCACCCGGCATAGTAACATGAAATACATCGAAATTCTGGTCAAGCTGCGCAAAATCATCCGCTCCATCAACCTGGAGAGTAAAAAGATCGAAAAGCACCACGGTATCAGTATCCCCCAACTACTTTGCCTGCAGTACCTGTCGGAACAACCAGACTACCGGGCGACGGCAACCCAGATCAAGGGCTTTATCAAACTCAATGCGAGCACCGTATCCGGTATTATCGCCCGGCTGGAAACCAAAGGCCTGCTGGCCCGACTGCCCAAACCGGAAGATAAACGGGTTACCTATATCACCCTGACCGCCAAAGGCGCGGATATCCTGAAAGCCTCACCGGTTACCCTTCAGGAAAAACTTTCCCGACAACTGGCCCGACTTTCACCGGAGCAGATGAATGAACTGAGCCGGAATATTGATCTCCTGGTCCGCATCATGGATGCCACCGACCTGGAAGCCTCACCTGTAATTACCAGTGAAGAACTGGGCGGAAAACCCGGACCGGAATAGTGGCCCACGATCCACGGCGTCATTTCAAACTGTTTCTATAGAAACTATTTTTTATTTACCTTTGCCCCCCTTGCAAAGATCGTTCAGGCTTTCAGGGGCCTGTTGCCCGTAATTTTGTTCCTTTTAGTAAAAGATGTATTTCTGGCAACTGTTTTCCCATTTGTTGCCCCGGCTTGGTATTTCCTGTTGTTTTTTATGTTCTATAGAAACAAATTCATCAGTTTTTGTGATCCGATCCGGAACTGCCGGAAAAATCCGGCGCGGGTGAGGACTGTACTGTTCCTGTTGGCCTTCCCCATTCTGGCGGCGGCACTCCCCGCTCCGGTATTCGACCAGGCAGCAGAGGTACAGTCAAAATCAGGATATATCAAACTGAGCTGGCAATGGGACGCCCCGGGCGATTCGGCCGGCAGTACTGTTTTTGAACTCCAGCAGGCCGACAATCCGGCTTTTGACCGGGTGGCTACGATTTATCGGGGCCCTGACCTGGCTTCGTTTCTGTCCGGCCTGCGCAACGGAGTCTATTACTACCGTGTTCGAGCGCTCGCAGCATCCGGGGCACTACCCGGAGAATGGTCTGCACCGGTACAGCTGCAGGTCGAGCACCACCCCTTATCACTGGCGATAAGCCTGTTTGTCATCGGCGCCATTGTTTTTTCCCTGACGGTCGTCATTGTGGTCCGGGGCGCCCGGCAAACGCCCCTTCCCGGACAATAAACTGAAACATGCAACACCAATCTGAAATACTATCACCAACCACCGGCTGGGCCCTGATGGCTATCCTGAGCCTGCTCTGGATCCTCCTGGGTGTCTACTGGGGCCGCAAAGCCCGGGACATGGATGGGTTTATGCTGGCCGGACGCAATGTCGGACTGGCTTTTGGAACCGCAACGGCCATGGCCACCTGGATCACATCCAATACAACCATGCTGGCGCCGCAATTTGCCTTGCAACTCGGTATCTGGGGCATGATCGCTTATTCCACCGCAGCCTTTGGCCTGTTCCTGTTTGCCCCGCTGGCACGGCGGATCAAGGACCTGATGCCGAGTGGATACACCAGCGGTGATTTTATCCGGTTGCGGTATGGCCGCACCACCTGGTACATCTTTCTGGTAATCTCTATTTTTTACGGGTTTACCTGGCTGATCAGTATGGGCATGGCCGGCGGGATCCTGATGCATGCCCTGGCCGGAATCCCCTACCAGACGGGCATGACTGTTATCCTGTTGGTCTGTGTGCTGTATACTGTTTTCGGAGGTCTGTACGCTGTCATCGGCACCGATTACATCCAGTCGCTCATCATCATCATCGGGATCGTAGTGGTCGGGGTAGCCGTGTTGTACAGCATCGACCTGGAAACCGTGTATACCGATTTGCAGGCTGAAAAGCCCATGCTCCTCGATATGTTGCTCCCGGCTTCGATCATGGCGATCTTCAACAACCTGCTCTTTGGTATTGGCGAGGTATTCCATAGCAACGTATGGTGGAGCCGCGCTTTTGCCATGCGCCAGGGCGTTGGTCAGCGGGCCTATACTTTGGCCGGTTTTTTCTGGCTGCCGGTACCGATCGCAGCGGGTTTCATCGCCCTGACGAGCAGCTCGCTCGGAGTGAATATCACCAGCCCGGATATGGTTGGGCCGCTAATGGCAGGGCATATCCTCGGGCAGGCAGGCGCCGTGATCGTTTTTGTGGTTTTCTTCTGCTCCCTTGCGTCCAGCATCGACAGTTTGCTGGCTGCCACCTCCGACCTGATCGTTGAAGATGTGTATAAAAAAATGGTGCGTCCCGGCGCAGACGAAAAAAGGACCCGGCGGATATCTGTAGTGGTGATTATCGGACTCGGGATGCTGGCCTGGGCAGTATGTATGCCCCGGATCGGCACCCTGGCCACCGTCCTGTTCTTTGCCGGGCCAATGGTTGCCAGCACGATCTATCCCATCGTCCTGGGCCTGTTCTGGCGCACAGCCAGTCCGCAGGGCGCACAATGGGCCATGTTGCTGGGCACGGGCATCGGGCTGGCCGCTTACTTCGAACTGGGGTGGTACACCGCCTCCCTGATCGGCGCTTCAGTCTCCATTATGGTGACCACGGCATTTGCCTGGTGGCGACCGGATCAGTTTGACTGGAAGCGTCTGGACGAATCGAAGACCGGAGCGTGACCCTTGCCGGCCTGCTGAACTACATACTTAACCATAAGCACATGTTATTCCCTCAACCACTTTTCCAATTTCTCATCCTGGCGGCACTTTTATTAATGAGCATTGGCGCCCTGAGCCTGATCATCATGCTGCTCCGGGATATTAAATCCAAAACACTATGGTAAAGGATGGACTGGTACCCCACAATACAACGGAAGAAAATCCGCTGGATTCCGAAGGGCTGTATCCGGACCCCGGGCGGCTCTTGCGGGAGGATCCGATCGATCTGAATATTCTGAAACGGCTGGTCGGGCAATCGATCTTGTCAGTTGATCAATTTGATAAAGCACTGGTGCTGGAGGTGTGCAAATTTGCAGCCCTGCTAGAGTCTACCGAGATCGCAGCTAACCATCCGCTGGACGGCAAGATTATCATCACGGCTTTTTTTGAGGCCAGTACCCGCACCCGGCTGTCGTTTGAAAGTGCCGTGCTGCGGCTGGACGGCAAGATCATCAGCATCCCGACTGGCATGGTTACAGGCGTAGCCAAAGGAGAATCCCTGTCCGATATCGGGGAAATGTTCAATGCCTATGGCGATCTGGTGGTCATTCGCCACACCGAAACGACGGCAGTGGAAGAGATCAGCCGCAACCTGCGGCTGCCCATGATCAACGCCGGCAATGGTTCCGGCGAGCACCCGACACAGGCACTGGCCGACTGGTTTGCCATCCTGAAATGGAAACCCAGACTCAAGGAAGACCGAGTGTCGGAAGCACATCAGATCCACCTGGGCATCCTCGGCACACCCGGCAGTATGCGGGCAGTGAACAGTTTTTTGCGCACGACGCTACTGTTCAGGTCCGGGATCCGCCGGATCACTATCGTTTCGGAAATGGCCGATCCGCTCGGACCGGAACTGGAAGGATTGCTCCGGGAGTCCGGGATTGCCTTCCAGTTGTCGAACGACATCAACGAGGTGCTGTCTGACCTCGATGTCATTTACATGAATTCCATTGCCTTTTTGGGCGACAGTTATAAAACCCTCGATTCCAGGTATAAACTCAACGCTGACAGCAACCTGAAGCCGGATGCCGTTGTACTGCACCCGCTCGCCCGCCTGGACGAGCTGGACCCGACGCTTGATGGTACACACCATAACCTTTATTTCACACAGGCACATGGTGCGGTATTCATCCGGCAGGCGCTCCTGATCTCCATACTGAACCGGTTTGACCGGCTGCCGCAGAAGGAAATACCCCTGAATACCGGCAATTAGAGCATCCCGGACCTTATAACTCAATTACAACCACAAACACCGTAAATACTATGTGCGGAATAACCGGATTCTGGAAGAACAAACCCCTGCAATGGGAAGACTCCATGCACCTGACCTATATGACCGAACGGCTACACCACCGCGGTCCGGATGGATATGGGTACCATATTGACAACGACACCGGACTGGGCATGGGGCATGCCCGGCTGTCGATCATTGACCTGGAAACGGGAGAACAGCCCATATTTGGTCCGCAACAGCAACAGATCCTAACCGTCAACGGAGAGTTCTATGACTACAAACGTATCCGGACCAACCTGCGCCTGGAGGGCTTCCGTTTTACGACCAAATCGGATAGCGAGATCGCACTCCCGTTGTACGAAAAGCACGGCCTGGACTTTGTGGAGCACCTGCGGGGTGAATTTGCCGTGGCCCTGTTCGATCAAAAACGGCAACAGTTGATTTTGATCCGCGATCGTTTCGGGATCAAGCCGCTCTTTTACCACATTGGCCGGGAAGGCGTCTTTTATGGCTCGGAGATCAAGGCGCTGTTCGCCCATCCCGAAGTTCCCCGCCGGTTTTCAAAAGAAGGGGTCCTGCATCAGTTGATGCACACCATGGTGCCCGGAACGACTGCTTTTGACGACATACATGCCCTGGAACCCGGGCACATGCTCCTTATCAAAAAACAAGGAAGTCGCTTTGAAGTGCGCAAGCACCGGTACTGGGATATGGATTTCCCCAAAGACAAGGACCGGGACGACTCGCTTCCGGCCGCCCATCATATCGACCGGCTCCAGGACAAACTGCTTGAAGCGGTTGCCCTGCGGCTGGAGGCGGATGTACCGGTAGGCTGTTACCTCTCCGGCGGCATCGACAGTTGCTCTATGCTGGGGTTGGCCGCATCCATGCAGCAAGCACCGGTGAAGGCTTTCACGATCAGTTTTGACCACGATGCGTATGACGAATCAGCCATTGCCCGGGAGATGGCTGATGCGACGGGTGCTGATCAGGAAGAGATCCGGCTGTCCGCCAACGAGCTGTACGGGAACAACTATGTCAAAACCATGTACCACGCCGAGCGCACCTTTTACAATACCCTGGGGGTGGCAAAGTGGTGTATGAGCAAGCGAGTGAACGAATGTGGCTACCGGGTGGTGGTGACCGGTGAAGGCTCCGATGAGCTCTTTGGCGGGTATCCGGCATTCAAACGTGATTACTTATTACATACCTATGCCAGCGAGCCCGAACGCCTCAAGGCCCTGGAGGCCTCCAACTCGATCTTTAAGGGGGCAATCCTTTCCGAAACGGCTGTTTCGCACCCGGCACTGGAAGCGGCCTGTGGATTCACTCCTTCCTGGATACAATCCTGGATACAGACCCTGGCACTCGCCCGTCCGCTGCTGCACGACGATTTGCTGGCAGAACTACGCGACTACGACCCCGTAGCAGCGATTGCCGACTCCTTTGACCGTACTCAACTGGAAGGCCGGCACGTGCTGGATAAAGCCCAGTACACCTGGATCAAAACCATGCTGGAATGCCAGATACTCAACTGGGGAGGCGACCGGGTGGATATGGCCAACTCCATGGAAAGCCGGCCGGCCTTTCTCGATCATCTGGTGGCCGAAACCGCCCGGGATATACCACCTGCCATGCGGATCAGCGGGAACACTGAAAAGTGGATATTGCGTGAAGCCATGCGGCATATCCTCCCGGAGGTATTATACAAACGGGAGAAATTCGCCTTTATGGCACCACCTGCACATACCTCATCTCAAAAGAAACAGGCAGTACAACTCCTGATCAACCGGTTTATGAGCACTAAAAAGGTATCGGATGCCGGCATTTTCGATGTACAGCGGCTCAAGGAATTCCTGCTGCGCTACGAACAGGAAACCGATCCGGTGGCGCTGGTGCGCCAGGATGCCCTGCTGAACCACATCCTCGGGTTACATATCCTGCAGGAGCAGTTTATTGAAGCAAAAGCAGAAGTCCCGGAAAGTATAGGCTGGAGGCTATAAACGGGCACAAAAAAAGGTCGCTTGTAGGGAAGCGACCTTGAACGAAAATGAAAGCGTGTTTAGGAGTTAGTTTGGGTGGAACCCGTAATTGGACATAATCTTATCTTTCAGCTCCTTCCGGGCAAAGAAGATACGGCTCTTGACCGTACCGAGCGGAAGGCCCAGCTCGTCGGCAATTTCCTGATATTTAAACCCTTCGTAGTGCATCAGAAACGGCACGCGAATACTGTCATCCAGTGAAGCGACCATACTGTTAAGTTCTTTCAACAGGATGGTACCTTCAGCGGCATTGGCCGTGGCATGACTGCCGGAGTTCAGATAATACTGGTTGTCGGTAGTATCCAGGATCGTATTGGCCTTAACTTTTTTCCGGTAGTTGTTAATGAAGATGTTCTTCATTATGGTGAACATCCAGGCCTTGAAATTCGTACCGGGCTGGAATTTTTCGCGATTGGAAAGGGCACGGAAAGCAGTTTCCTGATACAGATCCTTCGCGTCTTCCATGTTCTTGGTCAGGTTGTAGGCAAACGAGTGTAAAAGCGTCGTCAGACCGTTCAACTTGCTGTTAAATTCCATGCTTGTCATGGCTTGCTCCTTTTTTGTTGTTTTTTGATGGTCCAAAGATATGTGTTTGTTTAACCTAAACCAAGCTCTGGTTAAACATTTTAATTGTTAAAATTTTACAAACTTAAATGTCACAACATCTAAACAGGCTATAAAACATTGATAATCATGCAATTAAATTATTTAGAACAACTCTACGTTTTTTTTATTTTTCAAAATAAATTTAAAGTT
>SBHD01000231.1 GCA_006226345.1 Bacteroidota bacterium
CTCTAACCCTCTAACCCTCTAACCCTCTAACCCTCTAACCCTCTAACCCTCTAACCCTCTAACCCTCTAACCATCTAACCATCTAACCATCTAACCATCCAACCATCCATGCTCAAAACCCTCGATCAATACCTGATCAGAAAGTACCTCTCGACATTTCTCTTTTCGCTGTTGATCTTCACGCTCATCTCTATGGCCATCGACTTCAGCGATAAGGTGAAGAATTTTATTGAGAGTACCTGTACGCTCAAGGAGATCCTGGTGGATTATTTCTTAGGATTTATCCTGAACATGGGTGGCTTATTACTTCCGCTGTACGTCATGATCTCCGTGATCTTCTTTACGTCGCGGATGGCATTTAATTCAGAGATCCTGTCTATCCTGAATGCCGGGGTAAGTTTTAACCGCCTGTTGCGCCCATATCTGCTGGCTGCAGGAGCCGTGGCAGTGATCCACCTGTTCCTCAACCATTTCCTCATTCCGGTTACAAACAAGGCGCGGTTGAATTTCGAACGGCAATATGTGTGGACGAACCAGGAAAAAGGGAAAAAAGCCAACGTCCATTTCCTGGTAGGCCCAGGTGTCAAAGTATATATCCAGGGTTATGATAAGAACCGAGAAACAGCCACCGGCCTGCGCCTGGAAAAATTTGAGGGCAACAGGCTGATCAGCCTGCTGGACGCTAAAAGTGCCGAGTGGAAAGAAGACTCCAGGCGCTGGGAATTGCGTAATTATTCCATCCGCACCTTCGATGGCCTGCGCGAAACATATCAGCGCTTCAATGAGCCAATGGATACCGCGATCAATCTGGTGCCCCAGGATTTTATCTGGTACCGCAACCAAAACGAAGAAATGACCACGGCTGAACTGCGCGCTGCCATCGCCCGCGACCGCAGCCGGGGCCAGCTCACCTCCCGCAGCTATGAGATCGAGATGCACCGGCGTACTGCCGACCCCTTCACGATCATCATCCTGACCATTATCGGACTAGCTGTGGCCGGCCGGAAAGTCCGAGGCGGAATGGGGCTCCACCTGGCCATTGGCATGGGTATGGGAGCCCTGTATATCCTGATGTCCAAATTTTCCATATCCTTTGCCGCCAGCGGCTCTGTACCGCCGGCCCTGGGTATGTGGATTCCCAATATCATCTTTACCGGTGTGGCGTTCTGGCTGATCAGCCGGGCGCAGAAGTAGGGGGACATACTCGTAGGACGACTTGAAGTCGTGTACATTTAGCCTTCCTGAGTGGTTGTACAACTTTTCCAATTTTTCTTTTCCAATTTCAAATTTCAAATCAAAGGGATGTTCACGTACACACAATTTGAAATTGGAAAAGAAAAATTGGAAATTGGAAAAGTGGACACCTCCATGGTTGCGCTACATATTGGCCGAAATCTCCCTACGCATTCAACACAATTCCCAGGTCCTTCCAGGCATTCCAGTCCTTGGCATACAGGAAATTGAGCCGGGCCGTGGTCTGTTCATTCAGCCGGACATCCTGCAGGCTGCTGACCGGGGACAACACACCGGATCGCAGGCGGGGCAGCGCATCGTTTTGCGGATTCGGCGCATAGCCCACCCAGGTTTTGCGTGCTGCCAGCACCGGCCACCAATTTTGAAGTAGCACACTACGCCTTTTGGAGAACAACAGCCAGAGCGGTAGTGTAGGTAACATCAGCAGACAAATACCAACATCCAGTACCCGTTTGTTGCGGCGTTGCCCGGGCTGGGCAATATTGTACCGGATATCGATCGTATAAAGCTCGCCTGGTTCATTTTTACTACTGCTGCCGATAATACTCAGGCTCTCTTCCGGCACGATCTTATAGGCGATTGCCGGCCCCAGGCGGGTCATCCACGAAAGGATAGCCTGCGCCCGGATATCTTTTGAACAAAAGATCAACTCGTCTACAGCAAAAATGCGAACGATCTCGTCCAGCTGATCAATCGACCCCAATCCCTTGCCGTTTTCCGGACCGGAAGTTTCCGGGCTAACCGTACCGATCAGGTTTTTCGACACGCCGGCCTGGCGCAACAGGTCCTGCACGCGTCCGCTTTCTGCCAGGCTACCCACGATAACCAGGTTTCTTAACCGCTCGCGGCCAATACGGAAATTGCGAAACTCGATGAAATGCAGCATGGTACGCAGGCCCACCAGCCCGAGGGCGGCCCAAGCAGCACCGAGTAACAACAGCGCCCGGGAAGGCCGGTACTCCAGGTCCAGAAAGCCATAGATCGCCGCCAGGAAAAGAGTGCCCAGCCCAAGCCCCCGCAGGAGTCGCCGCAAGTCGTAGCGGTAATCATAGCCACCGTTCAGCCAGACGGAGAGCAGCCAGACCAGGGTGTACAGGGGGAAGTTAAACCAGAGCACCGGCGGCTTGAAGTAACCAGGATCCTTGTAGTAATAGCTGGCCCAGAAATCCTTCAGAAAAACCAGTCCGC
The DNA here is from genome assembly GCA_006226345.1 of Bacteroidota bacterium. Lineage (GTDB taxonomy): Bacteria > Bacteroidota > Bacteroidia > Chitinophagales > Saprospiraceae > M3007. The sequence continues at coordinate 2,443 of SBHD01000231.1, forward strand.
CATAAAGCAGCAAGGCATCCAGTACTGGCAACCAGATCCTTTTCGCCAGGTTTTTCAGTACCGTAATACCTGCCCGAAGCCAGATGGCGGCCTGCAGCATCCGGATAAACAACCCTGCCCGGCGCCCGCTGAAATGCTTGCGGGTAAAGATGATCATAGCCTGATAGAAGGTACGAACATAGTTGAGGCTGCCTTTCTTGGTGCTCTCGCCTTTGTAGTGGATGATCTGGGTATCGGGGAAATAATAGTTTTGGTAGCCGGCCTGTATGATCCGGTAGGAAAGGTCGATGTCTTCGCCGTACATAAAAAAGGCCTCGTCGAGCAGGCCGGCCTCGTCGAGCGCTGCCCGGCGGATAAACATAAAACAACCGGCCAGCACATCTACCGGGTTGGTGTCATGTGGATCGAGGTGCCCCAGGTAGTACCCATTGAACAGCCGGCTTTTTGGAAACAGGGCAGACAAACCGACCGTTTTGCAAAACGCTACCCAGGGCGACGGGAAGCCACGCTTGCTTTCAGGCAGATACTTGCCGCTGCCGTCGAGAAGCCGCACACCCAGCGCACCGGCATCGGGGTGCGCATCCATAAAGTCCAGGCACTTCCGAAAGGTATCCTCCTCCACCAGCGTATCGGGATTGAGCAGCAGTACGTACTCCCCGGTGCCCGCCCGGATCGCCTGGTTGTTGGCTACCGCAAAGCCGGGATTGTGCCGGTTGGCGATCAGCCGCACCTCCGGGAATTTTTGCTGCACCATGGCCACGGAATCATCCACCGAGTTGTTGTCCACCACCCATACTTCACCGTCAATGCCCTGCATGGCACGGCGTACCGAGCCCAGCGCCTGCTCCAGAAAGGCGCGCACATTGTAGTTGACGATGACCACCGATAGTCGCATGGCACAAATATGCGGCGGTTATGCGATAATGCGCGGATCGGGCACTTGGAAGTGTGTTGGGAAGGATATAATCTTTGCAGGAAATGGATCGGCGGATTTTTCGTTAAAGGCATAGTCCTTTCCGTTTAATACCCTGGATTCAAGTTTATATTCAAATCAAATAACAACATCCATGACCATCAACAACAAAAGCGCCTTCTTCCTACTCGGCCTGGCTGTTCTTTTCACCGCTTCCTGCGTCAGCAATAAGAAATTCGAAAGCATGAAAAGTTCCATGCAACAAGAGCTGGACCTCGCCAACCAGCAACTCGGCGAATGCGGGGAACAACTCAATAGCTACATGAACCAGCTGGCCAGCTGTGAAAAAGACCGCGAACGTCTCCGCGGCGAGCTCAATACCCAGGAAAATGCCCTTACCCTCCGCCAGGAACAGATCAACGACCTGAAAACACAACTGGACGATGTCAAGACGCAACGCGATAAACAAATGAGCCAGGTAGGAGAACTGACCGTCCTGTCTAAGTCCGCAAACGAAAACATCAAGGAAACCCTGTCACAGCTCGACCGGAAAGACAAGTATATCCACCTGTTACAGGCTGCCCGCACCAAGGCAGACTCGATCAACCTCGCCCTGGCCATCAACCTGAAAAGCGTGCTGAAAGACGGCATTGAAGACAAGGATGTAGAGATCAAAGTGGATAAAACGGTGGTATTTATCAACCTGTCCGATAAAATGCTCTTCCAGAGCGGCAGCTATAACCTCACGCAGCGGGCCCACGAAGTGCTCGGCAAGATCGCACAGATCATTGAGTCCAGGCCCGGCCTGGAGGTCATGGTCGAAGGCTACACAGACAATGTACCCATCAAGAACAACTGTATCGACGACAACTGGGATCTCAGTGTAAAACGCGCAACCTCCGTTGTACGGGTATTGCAGAACAACTACGGCATCGACCCGAACAAACTGATCGCAGCGGGCCGTGGAGAATACAGCACCCTGGCCTCGAACGCTACCGCCGAGGGCCGGGCGACCAACCGCCGTACCCGGATCATTATCCTGCCCAAACTGGATCAGTTTTACGATCTGCTGAACCCGAATAACGTGCCGAAGTAAGGACTTCTGAATATCCAATGTCCAAGTGGCTCATCAACCCGGTAAGGTGAGCTGCTTGGGCGTTGGATATCCATTATTGGATATTCCCAACAAGTCAATATGCCACTTGTCCTTCGCACCGAAACCCCTTCTGATCACACAGCCGTTGCGCACGTGATCCGGGAAGCCTTTGCCAACGAGCCACATAGCGATAACACCGAGCATCTGTTGGTCGAACGCCTGCGACGTATGAAAACCCTCATTCCGGAATTTTCTATCGTTGCAGAAGTGCACGAAGCAGTCGTCGGTCATATCCTCCTGACGAAAATACACATTCGGGGCGAGGAGGGAATCTTTGAAACGCTTGCCCTGGCGCCGGTGTCGGTCGCGCTGGAGTATCAGAATAAAGGCATCGGCGGCGCGCTGATCCGGGAAGCGCATAACCGCGCCCGGGCATTGGGATTCGGGTCGGTGGTGCTGATCGGACATGAACATTATTATCCCCGTTTTGGCTACAAACGCGCCAGTATCTGGGGTATCCGGTTCCCGTTTGAAGCGCCGGATGAAAATTGTATGGCGGTGGAGTTGATACCCGGGGCGCTTGAGGGTGTCAAGGGAGAAGTGGTATATCCACCAGCGTTTTTTGGGTGACACCGTATGTCGATAATACAGAACCATCTTACGTTTTATAATGCCCGAACCATTAAAAAATATCTACAACGCTGGCTTTTTTGACCAGATGACCGATTTCCTGCAGCAGGTCTATCCCTCCTTTGACAGCACTGCTTTTTTGGGTGACATTTACGACAACGAGTGGGAGAGCAGGGAACTGAAGCAGCGTATGCGGCATGTCGCCAATATTCTGAACCGGCACCTGCCTGCCGATTACACCAGGGCTGTGGCAGTACTGCTTGATCTGACAAACCTGCTGGAAGCCCAGGACGACCGATACTCGTTTGCCTACATGTTCATGCCCGATTACATTGAACAATTCGGCCTGGAGGACTTCGATACGTCAATCCGGGCAATGGAGCGGATCACCCGGTTTGCCAGTTGTGAATTTGCAGTGCGGCCGTTCATCCTGCACCAGCCGGAACGCATGCTGGCACAAATGCTGCACTGGTCGGAACATCCCGATGAAGGTGTCCGGCGGTTTGCCTCCGAGGGATGCCGGCCGCGCCTGCCCTGGGCAATGGCTTTACCGACCTTGCAGAAAGATCCGGCGCCGATTTTGCCCATCCTGGAAAATCTGAAAAATGACCCCTCCGAATTTGTACGCAGAAGTGTAGCGAACAACCTGAACGATATCTCAAAAGACAACCCAACTACTGCATTTGCCCTGGCGAAACAATGGAAAGGCCATTCAAAAAATACCGACTGGATTATCAAACACGGCTGCCGGACACTGCTCAAACAAGGCGAACCGGAAGTTTTGGCGCTGTTCGGGTTCGGGCATTCCAATAACATCGAAGTGGATAGCTTTGAAGTCCGGACGCCGGTCGTATCGCCACACGAACCCCTTGAGTTTACCTTTACCTTGCGCAATACCGGACAAAATGCCATGCCGGTCCGGCTGGAATACGGACTTTATTTCCGGAAGGCCAACGGCAGCCTGAGCCGGAAGGTATTCCAGATCAGTGAGCGCCACTATGCCGGTGGGTCCGCTACTGTGGTCAGTCGCCGGCAGTCCTTCAAACCGATCACCACCCGGAAATACTACCCGGGCCTGCACCAGGTTTCGCTGATCGTAAACGGTCAGGAACAGGCAAAGGCATCATTTGAATTGACGGGCGTATAAATTTCGTATTTGTTGGGTACCTTGCCGTTGGAATCCTGCCCTGGCCCGAAAAATTACCGGTATGGAAAAAGAAAGAGCCCCGGGGCCATTCTATCTCGACAAGTGGTTTCTCGACCTGGTTTCGGATGACGGTAGCGAAGCATTTATTTTTTATGCCGCCAGATTGCGTTGGCATGGCATCGAAGTACCCTACACCAGTTGCCTGCATTTTTCATCCGGGAAAATTGCGCACCGGTTCCGGCTCAGTGGCATAGGTATCCCAACCATACAAGACCGTGTGATCACCTGGGCAGACACCAGGTTTGGTGTCGACGGGCAATGGCGCACAATGGCGCATCCACTCCAGGAACGTGTATACCAATCCGATGCCGGCTACCTCGATTGGCATTGTCACCAGCCTGCATCCGAAGCGCACCTCCGGGTACACGGCCGGGAACTATCCGGACAAGGCTACGCCGAACAACTGATCCTGACGCTGCCGCCCTGGAAACTGCCAATAGAAACGTTGCGCTGGGGCCGGTTTATCGGCGGGGAACAGTACATTGTCTGGATAGAGATGGACGGACCGGAACCCGTACACTGGCTTTGGCTGAACGGTCAGCCCGTACAACAGGCCGTTATTTCAGATAACAAGATCGACCTGCCGGATCACGGTATCTGCCTGCATCTGGACCGCAAGACTACCCTCGAATCAGAAAAGAAGATCCTGGAAGTGGTCAAATCCATGCTCCGGTTCCTGCCCGGACTTAAGAGGGTGATGCCAACCGGCTTTTTACTGGCCGATGAATATAAATGGCTGAGCCGTGGAAAACTTTTCAAGGATAACGAACCCGTAGATACAGGCTGGGCAATACATGAATTCGTGCGGTTTGATGGCCAAAAGCCCCTATCCATTTCTCATACTGTGAAGCGACATGAAAACATCTAACTCCTTTTTTGGCAAGATGCTCTACGGCCTGTTGTTCACGATTGCGCTCCCGATGCTCCTATGGTACTGGGCCCGGCAAACGGAATCCGCCGTACACTATAAGGCTGTACACGCTCCCGGCTGGGGCATTGGACTGAGTACGGCAGGCCTGATATTGATTGGCTGGGGCATACTCGCCCTGTGGCGTTACGGCCACGGCCTGCCCATGAATGCCTACCCGCCGGATGCTTTTGTGACGCGCGGACCGTACCGCTTGTTCCGGCACCCGATCTATTGGGGTTTCGGGTTTTTCGTGGCGGGAGTATCCCTTGCCGTTGGTTCGGCCAGCGGGCTCTGGCTGGTCACACCGGTGACTGCCCTGGGTATGGCTGCCCTGGTATGGGGGTACGAGCGGCTCGACCTGCAGGAGCGTTTTCCCGGGGCAGAGATGCAAACCTGGCTGGCAGCGCCGCCGGC
>SBHD01000312.1 GCA_006226345.1 Bacteroidota bacterium
CTTTGAAAACCTGCTGACTGATAGTTCCTTCCTTATATACCAGTAACTTACTGGCATCGCGTTCAGTTAAAGGGTATTGTGCTATCCGCGCTTCCGGGAGTTCATAGGTAAAATCATTGATGCTAAGCGATGCGGGATGAGAAGGTGTTTGCTTTGTGCTCATTGGAAAAGTAATACTTCAGGTAACATACCGCTCAAATTATTACATAGTCGTCGGCACAACAGCGATTCTATTCATATTGTTGCGCTGGCTTGTTTTTCGAGCATGTTTGGGATATTAATCGTCCGGTTCGCATCGGCTATACCTGTCACCCTATTTCAACGTTACAGACCGGATGCGACAGTAGGGTTTTAAGGACTTTTGCAGCCAGGGGGGGGCAAAATCGGGATGTACCCGCACGGGTACTGGGGGGGCGAACCTCTCCTTATCCGCTTAAACGCCCGCAACGAATTTGTTGCGAGCGTTTGTTTTTTATGCCGGTCAATGGGGAACAAGTGCTCCACTCACCTCCCACTAACGTATCATTCCATCTAACCAGCCTGCCGTTTCCGCCAGCGCCGAATCCCCCAATAGACAAGCACAACCAGCACCAAAAACGCCAGCAGCAGTATAACGGGATAGTACACCGGTAAACCGGTCATGGTTCCATGCCAGTGGATATACGACCATTGGCCATCCCGGTAGGCCCAGCCCTGTGTAAAGTATACATCTGCGACCAGGATTGATTTGATGTAAAACTTCGCCCTGCCAGTCGACAAGGCGATATTACCGTAAAACCGGTCCGTTTGTCCGGAAACCGCGTATGTCGAACCTTTGAACTTGGGCAGGATTTGCAACATCCCGGCCTTGTCCATATAGGTTCCGTCCGCATTGATGGTCAGGTAATCCGCTCCAGCCACTTGCCGGAGGGCTGCCGCATCCCCGTTGGAGACCACCCTGAACATATTCTCCTGGGCCGGTCTCAAGGCCGCTTTGACCGAACTACTCAATTCGGCGGACTGTGGTTGGACATTCGAGCCCTGGGCAAGAAGCGGGGTAGCAGCGAAAAGCGCGGCGAGGAGCACGAGGGTGGTCTTCATATCGTGTGATTGAATGGTAAAAAATATGGGTTTGAAATAAGAAAACACCCAAAAAGGACTCCATTCGCCAGTATTCAACGACAGCCCACCCATACCGAACCGGTCATCTGTACGGCCGGATACCTGGCGACAGCCTTCAGCCACTCCCCAAAATTAAGTCCCGAAAAAGCCCACGAAAATAAAACTTCCTGCATATCAAACAAACTATACCTGGTTAAATATTTCGCAGTTTTTACTACCTTGTTCCATTCCCTTTAATCCAGCCATCCTGATCTTTCACTAAATCCAATGTATCATGAAGCGATTACTACTCCTGGCAGGACTCCTATTTTGCAGTGCCCTGCTGTGGGCCCAATCAACCATCTCCGGAACCGTTACTTCCGACGGGATTCCCCTGATCGGGGTCACCGTACAGGCCAAGGGAACAGCCATCGGCATCACCACGGATGTCAACGGCCGGTTCGCCCTGCGGGTGCCGGATGGCACAGAAGCCCTGGTCGTATCCTATGTGGGCTACAAAACCCAGGAAGTCCCCCTCTCCGGCGCGTCCAACCTGAATATTGAGCTGGAAGAAGACCGGGAAATGCTGAACGAGGTCGTCGTCGTCGGCTCCCGGGCCGCCGGCCGGACCAAACTGGAAAGCGCCGTGCCGGTGGATGTTCTGGATGTCAAGGAACTGACTACCGTCTCTCCCCAAACCAATGTCAACCAGATGCTTAACTATGTCGCTCCATCCTTTTCCTCCAATACACAGACGATCTCTGACGGAACCGACCACCTCGACCCCGCCTCACTGCGCGGCCTTGGCCCCGACCAGGTGCTGGTGCTCATCAACGGCAAGCGCCGGCACACCTCCTCGCTTGTAAATATCAACGGCACCTTCGGCCGCGGTAACGTCGGTACCGACATGAACGCCCTGCCCGCCGGTGCCATTGACCGGATCGAGGTGCTGCGCGACGGTGCCGCCGCCCAGTACGGCTCGGATGCCATCGCCGGCGTGATCAATATTATCATGAAGCAGGATGTCAATCAACTGACCGCCAATGTCACTACCGGCGCATATGCTTCAGAAGGCTCCAACTTCTTCACCGGCGGCCTCGATGGCGAACACGCCGACCTGAGCCTCAACTACGGCCTGCCGCTGGGCCGGGAAGGCGGCTTTATCAACTTCACCGGTAATTTTGAAAGCCGGGGCTGGACCAGCCGCATGAAAGAACTCACCGGACAGATCTACAGCATTTACAATGGCGCCGAACGCCTGGCCTCCCAGGCTGGGATCGATGTCAGCCGCTGGGACGTAGATGATGTGCGTAACTACGCCCTCCAACTCAACTACCTCTCTTCCGATCAGATATCCGCCATTCAGAATGCCGACGATGCCACCCTGCAGTCAACCTCCAGCCCACTGCTGGGCGATGTAAGTGAAGCAGAACTGGCTGCCCGCGGACTGGAGCGCACTGACTTCAATATGCGGGTTGGACAGTCCCATCTCCGGGGCGGCCGTTTCTTTGTGAACATGAACCTGCCGATCAACGACAAGGCTGAATTCTACGCCTTTGGCGGCCTGAGCAGCCGGGACGGGCTGGCCACCGGTTTTTACCGGCTGCCGCACCAAAACCGCACCTATTCACCCGCTTACCCGAATGGCTTCCTGCCGGAGATCCATACAGATATTCTCGACAAGTCCATGGCAGTAGGTATTCGTGGCAACCTGAAGGGTTGGGACGCAGACTTTAGCAATACATTCGGCACCAACAGCTTTGGATACAACGTGCGAAACTCCAACAATGCCACGCTGCAAAACGCTACGCCATTCGAGTTTGATGCCGGGGGCTTCTCTTTCCTGCAAAACACCACCAACTTCGATCTGCGCCGGTTTTACAAAACAGTCCTGCATGGTCTCAACTTCGCCACCGGCGCCGAATTCCGGGTAGAGAACTACTCGATCCGGGCCGGCAACGAAGATTCCTGGGCCAGCTATGATATCAACGGCGAGGTGGTTACCCCGACCACACCGGGCGATGAACTGGTGACTGACTTCTTCGGCCGCGGCCGGCCGGGCGGCGCCCAGGTATTTCCCGGGTTCCGGCCTTCCAACGAACTCAATGAATTCCGCAACAGCGTAGCCGTATATGCCGATGCCGAGCTCGACCTCACGGAGAACTTCCTCGTCAGCGGTGCCCTGCGTTTTGAAAACTACAGCGACTTTGGCTCGACGTTTAACTACAAAGCCGCCGCCCGCTATAAGTTCAACGCCAACTGGTCGATCCGGGCAGCTGCCAGTTCCGGTTTCCGGGCTCCGTCGCTGCACCAGATCTATTTCAACTCCACGTCTACCCTCTTTATCGACGGGATACCGTATGAAGTCGGCACATTCAGCAACAACTCCCGGATCGCCCGCATCCTGGGCATACCGAAATTGAATGAGGAAACCTCGCAGAGTTTATCGGCTGGCATCACCGGCCGGATCCCCGACGCTGCGCTGACCCTGTCGGTGGATGTGTTCCAGGTGGACATCAACGACCGCGTGATCCTGACCGGCACATTCGACCCAAGTGACGGTAAGACACCCGACCAGCAAGCCGAACTGGAATCGCTTTTTGCCCGTGCCAATACCGAAAGCGCCACGTTTTTTGCCAATGCCATCGACACCCGCACCAAGGGCCTGGATGTGGTGCTGACCCACACCTGGCGCTTCAACAACAGCAACCGGCTGAACACCAGCCTGGCCGGCACGTTTTCCAAAACCGAGCAGGTTGGTGATGTCAATACCTCCCGGGAGCTGGAAGGTCTGGAGGATGTGTATTTCGACGAAACCAGCCGCATCTTTCTGGAGCAGGCTGTTCCCCGGACTAAGGTCAACCTCTCTTTTAACCTGACGCTGGGCAAACTCAATGTCTTCCTGCGCAATGTGTATTTCGGAGAGGTGACGGAAGCCACCAATAATGTAGCCAACCAACAGACCTTCTCCGGCAAAACAATCACTGATCTTTCGCTGGGCTATCTGCTTCAAAAGAATACACGCCTGACCATTGGTGCCAACAACCTGCTGGATGTATATCCGGATGAGAACCTTCCGGGCAACCAGGGCGCCGGACAGTTCCTGTACAGCCGGCGTTCACAGCAGTTTGGATTCCAGGGACGGTATATTTTCGGACGATTGTCCTTTACCTTCTGATAAAAGTCAGCCGTTCCGTTTTTTTACGGCAGCCCGCTCCTGCATATTCAGGAGCGGGCTGTTTATTTGTGCTCTGGTAATACCGTACCCCATAAACAAATCAACACACGAACATACGAACACCATGCCCCTTTCGTCCCTGCCGGGAAAAGTATTACGTAAGGTCCGCTGGCTGACCAACGACATTTTTTTTGCCCTTGGATGGCGGCAGGCTGAACGCCTGCTGCAAGGACCGGGTCAGTGTATCCTGTGCTACCACGGGCTGTGCCGGCCCGGCCAACCCCTGCTGAACGGCCGTTTTATCACCGCCGACCGGTTTGAAGACCAGGTCCGGTTTTTAAAAAAGCACGCACAGGTGGTATCAGTCGACGATTATTTCGCCGGGCGCTATGACGCCTCGCGGTTCGCCCTGGCCATCACCTTCGATGATGGCTACCACAACAACCTGCAATATGCACTGCCTGTACTGGAGCGGCACGCCGTACCTGCAACCTTTTTTCTCACGTCCTCAGCCGGCCGGGGCGCTGAATGGCTGTGGACCGATTTTCTCGATGTGGCCACGCACCTGGGCCCGGATACCATTACCATAGATAGCAGGAAATTCTACCGCAAGCGCTGGCGGCACACCCGCTACTATACCGATGCTGCCGGACGCAAGCTGGCCCGCTGGGCGCGGCATTCGTCCTGGGCCTTCATTCAGGCTATGGAAACTGCTTTCCTGGAAGCCGGCGTCTGGCAGAATGCCGATACCCTGGCCGAATTCTGGCAGCTGCTGACGCCTGCGGAGATCCGGGAACTTGCGGCTTCGCCACATGTGACCATCGGCGCCCATGGCCATACCCACCAGGACCTGACCGTGCTTCCGCATTCGGAAGCCTGCCAGGAAATCCTGACCTGCAAGCAAACCCTGGAACAAATAACCGGCCAAGCGATACATGCCCTGGCCTATCCATTCGGGGCCTTTTCTCCCGCACTCGCTGCCTTTGCTGAAAAAGCCGGATTTTCGCAACAACTGACCCTGGAGTTTCTTTACCCGGGCGACCGGCAGGATCACCGCTTGCGGGAACGGCTTACCGTCAATCCTTTTATCTCTGACAACAATCAGCTGCTGGCCATCCGGAACGGGTCGTACTAATGCACGTTTATGGACCAATACCTATTCAGGCCAATCAATGAAGATCGTTTGCCCGACATCAACCGGTTGGTACAACAAGTAATGGGCAAACGACTTGGCGTACCCTATTATCTGGAAAAATACAACACCCCCAGAAAGGCTGAAAATGTCGCCGTGGGTTGGCTGGCTTATGAAAAAGAAAGCGAAAGACTGGTAGCAATGGCTACCGGCCTGCCGTTTTGGGGTGTCCTGCCCGATGGGAACCGGATACCGATTACCCAGATCGAAGGGATCTTTACACTGCCCGATCACCAGAGACGTGGCCTCATGTCACGGCTGGTGCAACATATCGTGGAGGATCACCGACATTCCGGCACTCGCTTGTTTTTCATCATGCTTATCGAGGGCCACCTGAATAGTTTTCTCCGGCTGGGTTTTACCCATACCCAAACCTTAAATCGTTTTGAACTCCACGTTTCCACTATACCTGTCGAAGCCATTTGCCGAAAGCTGAACCTCCGGAAATTATACCGATGGTGGGCCCGGAAAGCAATAACTCCCTGTTTGGCTCCTGTGGACCAGGTGTTGCCCAACGCTGTCCTGGCTGAAGGGTTTGGAGGTGTTTTGCATGACCGGGCATTTTATAAGTATAAAACGCTGTCCTTTAACCGCGTCTGCCGGGTTGCCGGGATCGATTCGTGGCTGCGGTTCGAAAACGGCCTTTGGGTAGGCGATGTGGTGCTCCCGGAAAACTGTCCGGAGGAACAGTTGGAGGACTGGCTTCGACAACTGCGTAAACTGGCGCGCCGGTTAGGCCTACGCCGCATTTTATTTCAACTCGCCGCCGATTCACAGTTGGCAGTCCGGCTGGCGGCCCGCTACCCGGCTAGTCCTTCCTGGTCGGTGGCCAGCCTGGCCGGTGATGCTGAAATGGAGCCGTATATCAGGCAGATGCGGTATGGATTTGGAGATTATGATACGTTTTAGAATTTAGCATATTCTAACGCCGCCACCCCAGATACCCCGCCACTACCACCGCCACTCCTGCGGTTAGCAGGAACGTCGCCGCTGCGCCGAAGCCGTACCAGATCAGTCCGGCCAGGCTGCTGGCAGCAAAGGCACATACACTCTGAAAAGCCGTGAAGGTGCCTATCGCCGTAGCAGTCCTTTCCTTTTCACAAATATTACTGATCCAGGCCTTGGCTATACCTTCCGTAGCGGCCGCATAAATACCATACAGGAAAAACAGGCCGTATACGGCAGCCGGCACCGTCGCGAATGCCATTCCGGCATATACCAGGGCAAACACCAGCAAACCGGCCACAAAGACCCACCGCATGCCAATCCGATCAGCGAGTGCGCCAAGGGGAAAGGCAGCAGCCGAAAAGACCAGGTTGTAAAAAATATACACCCCGATCACAGCGGTGTCGTCGAGCCCCGACTCTTTGGCTTTTAACAGGAGAAACAGATCCGAACTGTTGAACAGGGTAAACACCAGCAACCCGCCCACCAAACGCCGGTATGCCGGTGTACTTTGTTTCCAGTACCGGAAAAAATCGAGCAGGCCCGGGCGGGACCTCACCTGCTCCGTCCGGGGTTGCCGCCGCTCCCGGATCAGCAGGGTAGCGGCTATCGCCAGCAGCCCCGGCACAAAAGCGAGCAGAAAAAGCGTGCGGTATTCTCCCGGGTACAGCTGCAGGAACACCAGGGCTGCCACCGGCCCCAGCACCGCACCCAGGGTATCCATGGCACGGTGAAAGCCGAATACCCGGCCTTTCGTCGTACCGGTAGTTTCATCCGATAGCAGAGCATCCCGCGCACCGGTACGCACCCCCTTACCCAGCCGGTCGATGGTACGGGCAAGAAAGATCCACAACGGCCAGGTCAGCACGGCCATCATGGGCTTGGAAACGGCGCTAAGTGCATAACCCACCCGCACAAAAGGCGTCCGCCGGCCCGTATGATCACTCCAGTTGCCGAAATAACCCTTGCTCAGGCCAGCTGTTGTCTCCGCCAGCCCCTCCAGCACCCCGATAAGCACCACTGAAAAGCCGATACTTTTAAGGTATACTGGCATGATCGGGTATAACATTTCGCTGGCCATGTCGGTGAAGAGACTGACCAGGGAAAGGATCCAGATGTTGCGGGTGAGGTATTTCAATGCCTGTTGCTGATTTCTCAACAAAGGTATTTTGTAATGATGAATGATAAATGATGAATGATGAAT
>SBHD01000023.1 GCA_006226345.1 Bacteroidota bacterium
CCCGGCAATTTGCGCCAGCGTATCGTCAAAGTTTTCGGAGAAGCGGCCAACAAAAAACTGGTGCCCGTTCAGGAAGAAACCGATATTCTGAAGATCACGGGGTTTGTCGGCAAACCGGATTACTTCAAAAAAACACGTGGGGAACAGATCTTCTTTGTCAACAAGCGCTTTATCAAAAGCAATTACCTCCACCATGCAGTGGTGCAGGCCTACGAAGACATGCTGCCGCCTGATACCTATCCCCTGTATGTGCTGTTCCTCGACATCGACCCCGGCCGGATCGATATCAATGTACATCCGACCAAGCAGGAGATCAAGTTCGACGATGAAAAGCTGGTATATAATTACCTGAAAGTGACCGTCCGGCATGCCTTGGGAGCACACAGTATCACACCGACACTGGACTTTGAGCAGGAGCCGGCCTTTCAGGCGCAGCCTGCCAGAACGCCAGTGTTGCGCCCGTCCGGCAAGTCATCCGAATCCGTTCGGGATTATTCCACCAAAAAGCCCGACCAACTGGCCGACAAGAACCTCCGGAACTGGCAACGGCTGTATGAAGGGCTTGATATGTTGGACTCCGGGAAAGGGACGGGTCAGGAGCCATTGCCGTCCATCCTTCCTTCCGATGCCACGCCGCCGCCGCCCGATGCGTCGGCAGTTCAATCAGGTGCCGGTCAGCTGGATGATGAAGGCGGGTCGTTTTCCAAGGGGCAGAAAGAACCTTACCAGATCCATGGACTGTATATCGTCAGCCAGATCAAATCCGGCTTTTTGCTGATCGACCAGCAGGCAGCCAGCGAACGTATCCTCTATGAGCGCTACCTGGAGGCGCTGCGCCAGCAGCCGGTCACCACGCAAAAAGCCCTTTTTCCGAAAAATATCGAACTGCCGCCGGCGGATGCCAACCTGCTGCGGGAGATCCTGGATGAGGTAAACCGTCTGGGTTTTGATATTTCTGAATTTGGGGGCCATGCCTTTATTATCCACGGTGCGCCGTCAGATATGGGACCCGGCCTGACAGAAGAACTACTGTTGGAGCGCCTCCTTACCCAATATAAAAACAACCTGGAACTGGAGCTCGGTGTACAGGAAAACCTGGCGCGTTCGATGGCACGCAGTGCAGCGCTCAAGCGTGGCCAGACCCTTTCCGTTGTCGAGATGCAGGACCTGATCGACCATTTATTTGCCTGTGCGTCACCGTACCGGAGTCCGTCCGGCCGTACCTGTTTCATCACGTACGAACTGGATGAATTACAGAAACGTTTCGAATCCTAAGCCTATCCACCTGACCGGAATATGTCCTTTTTCCAGTTTTACCAGCCGTTATCCGGTGTCGTCCGGCACCTGCTTATTCTGAATGTACTGATGTTTATCGGCTCCTATGCTATTCTGGGGGATGCTTCCTGGAACCCGATGGAGTACGACTATAGCAACCTCGGGCGACTTTCGCTGGCTGTTTTCATGCCGGGGTCGGAACATTTTCAGCCTTACCAGATCGTAACCCACATGTTTATGCACGGTGATCTGGGGCACCTGGCCTTTAATATGCTTTCACTCTATTTCTTTGGCCCGATGGTGGAAATGGCCTGGGGGCACAAGCGATTTTTATTCTACTACCTGTTTTGTGGTTTTGGTGCCTTGGCTTTGCATATGGGCGTGCAATATTGGGAACTACAACAGGCCGGTATCGATCCGACAAGCTGGAATGGGGCTATGCTGGGCGCCTCGGGTGCTATTTTCGGGATCTATGTAGCTTTCGCCTACCTGTACCCCAACCAGGTGATCAGCCTCCTGTTTCCGCCTGTTTCCCTTAAAGCCAAATATTTTGTTCTGATCATTGCTGTGCTGGAGTTGTTCTACGGTGTCCGTGGGCAGTCGACCGGGGTAGCGCATTTTGCGCATCTCGGCGGTGCTGTTTTTGGTTTCGGTCTTATCATGTATTGGTACCGGTTCCGGCTGCGGTAGTTGGCGGAGCCCGGCAATGAGATATTTACCATCCCTGTATCTTAGCGCTTATGGCATTATTTGGATCCATATGGGACGACATTCGACATACTTTCCGGATCGGAAATATGGTCATGCGTCTGATCATTATCAATTTTGGGATATTTATTCTGGTTAACGTAGCCTTTCTGATCCTGCTGATCATCCAGGGGCCGGAAGCGGCATCTGTCAGTCTGTGGGATGGCCTGGAATGGCTTTGTATTCCGGCTTCGGGGCGTACCCTGTTGTTCCAGCCCTGGTCTCCGTTTACCCATATGTTCCTGCATGAGAGTTTCTGGCATGTGGTGAGTAATATCATTGGCTTGTACCTGTTCGGGGTGATCGTCGGCGATCTGATCGGCGACCGGCGTATCCTGCCGATCTACTTGTTGGGCGGGCTCTTTGGCGGGCTGATGTTCATGGCATCTGCGCAGTTTGCACCCTATGTTGGCTCCTATGCACTGGGTGCTTCCGGTGCGGTGATGGCGCTGGCAGGTGCGGCTCTGATCCTGGCGCCGGATTACCGGGTCCGCCTGATCCTGCTTGGGGAGGTTAAAGTCAAGTATATCGTATTGGTGTTGCTGTTGTTCGATTTGATCGGCGTAGCCAATAAGTACAATTCCGGTGGTCATGTGGCACACCTGGGTGGTTTTGCGATGGGCTGTTTGTTTGTCTACCGCCTCCGGGATGGACATGACTGGGCGGAACCCATCAATCGCACCCTGGACCGGGCCATGGGGTGGTTTTCCGGGGCGGCAGCTGTACCGGCCAGCCCCCCTAAGCGCAAAGCACAGAAAGCCTTTACCGGTACGTTTACCGCCACCAAAGGCGGAAGAGCGCCTCAGGATAATAATTCGTTTCAGCAACGACTCGACAGTATTCTGGACAAGATCAAGGAAACCGGCTATGAAAGCCTGACGCCTGAAGAGAAAGAGTTTTTATATAAAGCCAGTAAGAAATAAGGGAAAGTCGCCTCAGGTGCCCTGTGCCTGTGTTGTACCCTGTTCCGGATCATGCACCGCTTGTTCAAACACTCCTTAAAATTATTGAGCGCGTTGGTAATTCTACTGACGTTCCTGTCATACCTCGCGCCTTTTATCAATCCTGTGCTCTTTCGCTGGCTGACCTTTTTTGGTACGGCATTCCCCTGGTTTTTACTGGCCAATACCATATTACTGCTTATCTGGGCTTCCCGGATGCATCGCTTTGCCCTGTACCACCTGGGGATTCTCTTTTTCGGCTGGCAGCATGTAAGCAATTTTATCGGTTTTAACCTGGGCAACGATCCGGCACCTAAAAAGGCCATTACGATCGGTACCCACAACCTCGGGGGCTTGTTCCGGGGGGTGCACTATGAAGATGCAGAGTGGGAGCGGATCTATGATACCTATACCCGCCTGCTGCAGGAAAACGGGAGTCCGGATATTTTATGCACCCAGGAAACCGGCCGCAACTTTTTCCGGAGCCTGGGACCCAGGATGGGTTATACCTATTCGTATGACCTCAACAGGGGCGGTACCGCCATACTCAGCCGGTTCCCGGTGCTGCGGGGGGGCAAAGTTCCGTTCGGCCAGCCGGAGAACAGTTCTATCTGGGCAGATATCCAGATCGGAAAACGTACGGTGCGGATCTACAATGTACACCTGCAGTCCAATAAAGTGACCTATGATACCAAGCGGATGATGGACGAGCCCAACCTGAAGGATGAAAAAACCTGGCGCGGGATCAATAAAGTATTGCGAAAGGTAGGTGGAGCTACCAGCATCCGGGCCGGGCAGGCAGTAAAACTGCGCGACCTGATCGCCGCCTCGCCACACCCTGTGATCCTGTGCGGTGATTTTAACGATACCCCCAATTCGTTCGTCTATCAGACCTTGTCCGAACCCATGACCGATACCTTCCGGGAAAAAGGCATCGGCATCGGCACAACTTTTGCCGGCTCGGTACCGTTGCTGCGGATTGATTATATCCTGACGGACCCGGCGATCAGGCCTTATAGTTGCCGGATCGTAAAAAGTACCATTTCAGACCATTACAGTGTGCTGGCAGAGGTTAGTTTCTGACACTGTGTCCGGCGTAATTGCCGGCTGTGAAAAAGCTGCTTTTGCCGGAACCCTTTTAGCCACCGGGGTGTTGCGTTACTATACCTTTGCTGCTATAAAAAAATAGACAGGAACCGTTATCCAGCAGGCACCAGAAACCCATAAAAGCAATACTTTTGCGCCCATGAGCACAGTAGAACATACCATTAAACTGTATAATAGCCTGAAAGGGCAAAAGGAAGAATTCAAACCCCTGCACCCCGGTTATGTCGGCATGTATGTGTGCGGCCCGACCGTGTACAGCGATGTGCACCTGGGGAACTGCCGGACTTTCACCAGTTTTGATATTATTTACCGCTATCTGATGCACATCGGGTACAAGGTGCGGTATGTACGCAATATTACGGATGTCGGTCACCTGACCGATGAAGGAGAGGACCGGATGTCAAAAGGCGCCCGTGTAGCCCAGCTCGAACCGATGGAGGTTGCCCAGAAATACACCGTGGGCTTCCACGATATGATGCGGATCTTCAATACCCTGCCGCCCAGTATCGAACCCCGTGCTACCGGCCATATACCCGAGCAGATCAAGATGGTACAGGATATCATGGAGCGCGGCTACGGGTATGAACGCAACGGCTCGGTGTATTTTAACGTCCGGAAGTTCGACCAGGAAAATCCAGGCGTATACGGCAACCTTTCCGGCCGCGTGCTGGACGACCTGCTGGCGGAAAGCCGTGAAGGCCTGAAGAGTCAGGGAGAAAAAGACAATCCGGTCGATTTTGCGATCTGGATGAAAGCGCGTTCAGGTGATATTATGGTTTGGGAAAGCCCCTGGTCGGTCGGTTTTCCGGGCTGGCACCTGGAATGCTCGGCCATGAGCACCAAATATCTGGGTCAGACATTCGATATCCATGGCGGCGGCAATGATCTCAAGTTTCCGCACCATGAAAACGAGATTGCACAAAACCTGGGCTCCTGCGGCTGCACGCCTGCGAATTATTGGCTGCATGCCAACATGTTGTTGCTCAACGGTAAAAAGATGAGCAAATCAGATGGCAATACCATCACACCCATGGAATTGTTCACCGGTGAAAGCCCGTTTGTGACCAAAGGCTATTCCCCTATGGTGGTGAAGTTCTTTATGCTGATGGCCCACTACCGCAGCACGCTGGATATCACTGATGAAGCATTGCAGGCCGCAGAAAAAGGCTTCCGGCGCCTGATGGAGACCAATTCGATCCTCCAAAAGATGGATCCGCACACCGCCGATTTTGACGGCTCTGAAAGCGATACGGACCGGACGATCCTCCGCCTGATCGATGAAGCGTATGCCGGCATGGATGATGATTTCAACACAGCCATTGCACTGGCCACACTGAATGAACTCGGCAGTTATGTGCACAAACTGGCTAATCAGCAACTCGATCATACCGAAGTAGCGCCATGGGTGCTCGAACGTCTCAAGACCATATTCAATGCCTTTATCTTCGATATTTTTGGTCTGAATGATGAGGCCGATGGTGGCGACGACGGCACGGTAGATGGGCTGATGCAACTGATCCTGGATATCCGGGCTGCCGCACGTGCGCAAAAAGACTGGGGCACCAGCGACAAGATCCGCGATGGTCTGGCTGCGGTTGGTATTGCCGTTAAGGATGGTAAGGAAGGAACGAACTGGACGAAAGGCTAATCGCTCCTTTCCGTATTAATACAAAGTCCCGGCTGCATCTCTTGCAACCGGGACTTTTTGTTTGCCAGGGGGTAGGTTTAAGGTGTCATTCTAATACTGCCAGGATTTCTGATCCGGCGGAAAGGCGCAGTTCCCCGTCTTGAATAGTGTAGGTCTGGCAGTTGAGCAGGGCATGGAAAAACTCCATTTCCCAATTCATCTTGCCCTGGCAGGCTATTTCCGTGCTGATGAGGTTGTCAAATGTCAGTGTATTGTCCGAAAGCATGTAGTCGGCACCATAGACGTTGCACCCGCCGGAGCCATTGCACACAGGTTGTGTCGGCGACAGGTAGAGGGTTGCGACTACTGAGTCCGGCACAGTCTTGCCGTTCACGCTGATGAGTGTCCAGGTATAGTCAGTGAGATCTGGATCTTCGGTTGTGTTTTTGTCACAATTCACCAGCAATAATGTAAAAAGGGCTGACAGCAGAAAAGGGAACTTCATATCGGATCTTGTTTTTGTTTGTGCTGCTTGTCCGTACACAGAAAGCAGGCAGGGTTTAGCATAATCGGGCGTTTAGATGGAAAGACGTGTATAACCTGACAAAGGGTTGGCAATTCGGCCGTAAAAAATGACGTTCTTTGCGGAGATTTACACCACAACGAACATGGCAAACAGTTTTATTCGAAACAAAAGACTCTGGATCGTCATCCTCCTCATTGCGGCATTTGTAGTGCCGTACCTGCCCAACTGGATCGAAAAATTTAAAAGCACCGATACGCCGCCTGCCGGCCCGGAGCCTGTAAAGCCTGCGGTAACGGTAAACGTACCTGCTTTTAATGCCGACTCTGCCTATGCCTTTGTGGAAAAGCAGGTCAGCTTCGGCCCGCGGGTGCCCGGATCGACGGCGCACAAAAAATGTGCAGACTGGCTTGTGCAAACCTTTGAAGGGATGGGCATGACTGTTGTCCGGCAGCCCTTTAAGGCGAAAACTTACTTTGGTACCCTTGATGCGGTCAATATTATTGCCCAGTACAAGCCCGAACTGAAAAACCGGGTGTTGCTGTGTGCGCACTGGGACAGCCGGCATATCGCGGATAACGATACCAAGGATCAGGAGAAGCCCATTTTGGGCGCCGATGACGGCGCCAGCGGAGTGGGGGTGATGCTGGAGATCGCCCGTATACTGCAACAAAACCCGATCGATATGGGCGTGGACCTCATCTGCTTCGATGCCGAGGATTTGGGTGACGACCGGGAGGAGCAGGCCGGCTCTTCTATGATGACACAGAACAATAATCAGGCAAAGGCAAAAACCTGGTGCCTGGGGTCTCAACACTGGTCCCGAAACTTGCACAAACCCGGTTATTCGGCCCAATTCGGGATCCTGCTGGACATGGTCGGCGCCCGTGGTGCTGTTTTCCCCAAGGAGAGTTATTCTGCTAATAATGCCCCCCGCATTCAGGGGCAGATCTGGAATATTGCAGCCGAGCTGGGCTACGGCACGTACTTCCCGATGCGGGACGCCGGTTATGTTACCGACGATCATGTGTTCGTGATGCAGGGTGCAGGTATCCCAACTGTTGATATCATCAGTATCCCGAACCAACCGCCCCACTCCTTTGGAGCCTATCACCATACGCATGATGATAACATGACCATCATTGACCGCAACACCCTGAATATGGTCGGCCGGGTAGTGTCTACCGTCCTGTACCGGAAAGAAGCCGGTGTTTTTCTGTAACCCTTGTTTTTTCAGCAATCTGAAAATAAAAGTCCCGACTGCGCCTGGC
>SBHD01000358.1 GCA_006226345.1 Bacteroidota bacterium
GGATCATTAACTTTTTCATTAGCAGCATCATTGATAATTGTTTTGATCAGTTTACCTTTTTGGGTTTTTTTTCATGAGCATATAGCGTATATATCCGTCTCCGGGGTTGTTGGTATAATCATTTTGTTGTTTACTGGAAGTCACTGGGCGAAAGTCGGTCTGGTTCAGGTAGCTGCCGCCACCGCCGCCGCCGTTGCCAGGCAGCCCGGCGCCACCACCGGAGTAACCGCCGCCGCCGCCACCACTGGCATCCCCTGAGCCGCCGCCGCCAAAGCCCCAGCCGCCCTTTTGGGTATCTTCATGTATGCCACCAAGGCCACCCAAGGGCTCACCAGAAAGATTGTGGTCTTTCCAGCCGGCATTGCCATAGTACAACATCCCATTTGCATGCAAGGCATCACTAAAAGCCCCGCCGCCGCCGCCGGTATTTTTAATGGAAGCTCCACCATTCCCCTGTGCGCCGGCATCAGCCGTCGGGTTTTGGCTATCGCCGTCTGAACCATATTCCTTATCCGAGCCGGGAAGTCCGGGGCGATTTGTGTACGTTCCGTCCTGGTACTGAACACCGGCACCGCCACCGCCACCGGCCACCAGCAGGATGCGCCAGGTAATACCCCGGTCTTTAGAAAGCAGGATTGCCGTGCCACCGCCGCCGCCAGCGCCATAATTACCTGGTTCCAACAGGTCGTATTTGGCCCACTCACCTCGCTTGCCTACCAACATACGCAGGATGGATCCGGGCGGGATGTCGCCTAGTCCGGGTCCGATTTTATAAACGGCACTTACAGTTGCACCTTCGCCGGATTGTACCCGTTGCGTGCGGGTTGTATTGAACCGGTCTGTAAAGGTATATTCGATCCAGCCGCCGTCGCCGCCTGTTGCTTCCAGGATCAACTGACTGAGTGAGTCTTCCATGGGTATGTGGAAGTCCTGAAACTGTTCATCCACAGCAGAAATCTGGGTCGCTTTGCTATCGATGACCAATGGTGTTTGCGCCACAGCTGAGGTGTATAATGCAATCGAAAACAGGGATGACAAAAGTCCGGTAAAACGCAGTTTGTTTAGCATTGGGAAACGTTGTTGTGAAACAATAGTGCAAAGTTGCCAGGGTATCTGCTTGGGCAATAGGACTATTGTTTCAAAAAGGTGGACTATTGTTTAGTCCAGCACGTTTCTCCTGTTATTCGATGCAAAAAGCGTTGTGAAGGGCGTATTTTTAACGTGGATCAAGAGAAGACCATACGAACGCTCCGTTGTCCCATATTCCCCGGATATACAGTTGTAGTGAGGGGGCTGCTGCGTATGTGTCTACAGAGATTTGCATATGCATTCTTGGAACCGAACTGGAAGGTGTGACGCGGGAGGTATAAGGAATGGATCAGGCTGGGATCTTTGGACGGTTTGATAAACCATTCAGGTCCTCATTTACAAAAGACAGGGCATTTTTTGCTTAGTGATTTAGACCTATCCCCATTATCCTGTATCAGATCAGCGCATGCTGTTACTATGGTTGCCTGCTACTGTAAGCCCGATAGCTATTCGGCTTCTAATTAATAGGTAAGCCAGGGAAATGGATCAACATATAGATCTCTAAATTATACACAGTGTACTAGGTAGCAAGTATAACATTTGCTACCTCTGGCGGTAATGCTTGCAATCAATTTGGATTTCAGCGTAATGGTCTACACTTTATACCAATGCTCCAATCCTCTAACTCTACTCCCATTAATGCTGCTACCGCTCCACCATAACCAGCCAGGCTCCAAAGAGGCGCCTGCCGTTCAGGCCGTGTACCTCAAAAAAATAGGTGCCTGGTGTAAGCCTGCCGGGGTTGATGGCGGATAGCTCAGCCTGGATCAATCCAGTTTTTTGCTCCCACACCAGTTGTCCCATTGGGTTGTATAGTCGTAGCCATACCATTTCCGTGCCACCAGCCAATAATTGAAAGGCGCCACTGGCTGGATTTGGATAAAGCAACCAATTCGCAGACTCGGGGTATGCCGGAACAGGCAATGCCACCAATTCGATCGTTTCAACGGCCGAGGGCGCGGAGGTGCCACCGTTCACCGGTGCTTCGGACCCCGTGGACTGGTAATACTTCTGGACATAATCGGTAATGTCTCCCAGGACATTTGCCTGCACATACCAGAACGACTGGCCACTACCACCGCCGCCGGAACCGATCCCACCACCATTCGTCAGATCGTTGAGTTGGACCAGTTCCCGGCCTATGCCTTCCTTAAAGCTGAGAAGTACCACCGGGTTGTCGGTAGCGGCTGACCAGGTAACCCGTGTTTCGCTGTCGTTGTCATTACCAATAAAGGTGTAATATGCTCTGTCGCCAATGATTTCCGGTAATGCCGGGCCCGGAATCCAACTCAGCGATGGCATGTAGTTTTCATGGACATAGACCTTTGGAGCAGGCGTGTCGGGGCCCTGATATGGAATACTGATACAGATATTGATGTTTTCAAAAAGCACATCGTACAGTTCGGCGCTGGGCTTGCCCAGTATGATCACCTTGGTAGAATCTCCGGGTAAAGACGCCTTAATGACCGATCCTTGTACGGTGATTGTTTGGGCCTGAATGGAAGCTGTATGTACCATTCCGGCTGTCAGGAACAGGACCAGCGGTAGTTTCCGGATCAATGTATGAATGGTTTGGTAATACATGGTTATCCATATTTAGAAGTTGGGTTGGACCAGCACTTTTGCCTTGTCGCCACCCAACACGGTATTGAGCAGGAAGTTTTGATCGTTCAATGGTCCGGAGTATCGCACCGTACCGTTGAGGTTCAGGTCGCAGGTTTGGTATACTTTGCTGAGGATGGCCGATTTATCACCACTCAGGCAGCTGTTGAGCAAGGTGTTTTGGTCATTGCCGGGCCCGGAATAGCGCACGTTGCTGTTGCTGTTGGCGTCGCCGCCGAACATCCCCCAGGTATTCGACCCCAGAAATGCCTGCACACCCTGGTAGGCACTGGCTTGTTCAGTCGAAAAATCGTAGATCAATACCGGGTCGTTGTAGAGTGTAAAAGCGTCGGGTGTCCGGATTCCCAGGTGGTTGCGGTGCCGGACATCGAAGTAATAGCTGCCGCTTTCCATGCCCCGGAATATTACCGGGGTGGTGCCATCTACATCTACGATCATGCCGTCGCGCCTGATCAGGGCAGAGCGGGTTTCAAGTACCGTTGCGCTGTTGGCAGCGTCGCGTAGTTCAAGAAATACCCAATCCACAATGGCGCCCGGTCCGCTGATGCCCAGCACGTTGGGTGATACGGTCTCGCCACCGCCTCGCCCTGTGTGGGTAAAGCCGGACAGCTGGCTGTACGGCTCAACCAACGGAACCAGATCCTGGCTGCGCAGATCGTCGTTCATCATTCCGGTACCGATGTTGAATGCGCCCTGCAGATAGGTTTTCATGCCTACGCGGAGCGGGTACATCAACGGCTCACTGCCTACGGCAAACACGATTATGGTGTCGTTTTGTTGAAACTCAATATCGGAACGAATGATCTGGAAGGGGTCCTGGCCCAGTTTCTGACCTATATCGTTGCCTGCCAGGTCCCAGTCACCGATTTCCAGGCTGCGGGCAATGCCGCAGTCGGTTCCGTCGAAGCCGGGCAGTTCGTCCGAAGCATTCCACTGGGCAGTCAGGTTGATGGGCGAGACGCCGGGTTGGGTTTGCGTCACTTCCCAGGACACGTCCACAACGCCGTTGATGAGCGGATTACCCGTGCTGCCTAAAGCCAGCACATGGGGAAGGCAGCGTACACCGACACTGCCCAGCCCGGATTGCGTTACCCGGAGCGGCGTATAGCGGTACTCATCGCTGCCTAGCGGAAAGAGGAAATTGCTCAAACTCTCTTTGATTACACGTCCGTTTCCGGAAGTGGCGATGAAATTTTGCTCATCAGCGCCCACAACTGCCGCAGTTGGGCCGAAAACTATATCCCGGCCACTGAGGATGATCTTATTACCCGCGCCGGCGAAAAGCAATTGGTTTTCAATGGAGCATGGAGGCCAGGGTGGTAAAGGCAGTTCGGGTGGTAACTGCCAGTGGTTTATCCCGACACTTTTATCGATGACCAGGTTGTAAAATGCCGTACCTGAATTGCCCAGCAGGCTGTCGGCTTCTTCACCCGTGAAATGCACGGTGCCCTGGCCGGGATCGAAAATGCCGTCGTTCCTGAAATCCATATCGACCAGGACCATATGGGTATTGCCGGCTACGACCAGGTGGGTATTCGGGCTGATCCAGACTTTGTCATACCCAAGATCCTGCCCCCATCCCGAAAACGTTACCAGTAAAACCGCGGCGAAAAACATTTGTATCTTTTTCATGGTATGTGTTTTTACCGGTTAACGTTGCTGGTTTTCCAATGCCTGAATGCGGGCTTCAAGCGCTTGTAGTTGGTTGAGTTGGGCGCGGAGTTCGGCGTTTTCGGCTTTTAGTTGTTCGATCTGGGTTTGTTGTTCCTGGATGGCTTTCACGAGCGGTATCACGAATTGGCTGTAGGCCAGGGAGTATGTGTCGTGATCGCCTGCCGGGCGGTGAATAGCATCGAAATCAAAGCCGGCTGCTTGGGCAGCCTGTTCGACCTCCTGGGCGACAAACCCGGTGTACAGGGTTTTACCTTTTCCCTGTTCGAGCTGTTGGCGATAAACTTCGTTTGATGTTTCACCGATATGCCGGCTGTATTCAGGTGTATTGAACCGGTATGTGACCGGTCGAAGCCGGGTGATAAATTCGAGTCCCGGCACATTGGGTTGCACATCGAATTTGAACCGGCCGTCAGAGGGGAAAGTGTAGGCGACCTGTCCTTCGATGACGGTTACGGTACTGCTGCCAATGCGAACCTTATCAGAAAGGTTAGCTGTGGCATGTGCACCGAGTGCTGTTGCATTGGACGGGTTAGTTCCTCCTACGTCGGCGCCATAACCAATGGCTGTATTTCCGGAACCGGTCTTGTTACCATTCAATGCGCCCGATCCCAATGCTGTATTGAAATCACCGGTGGTATTGTCTACCATTGTACCGGCACCGACTGCTGTATTGGCTTCGCCTTCTGTATTATAATACATGGCGTCAACACCTATTGCTACGTCGGAGTTTCCGGTTTTGTTATTGTACAGTGCATTAGTACCGTATGCAGCATTGCCGGCCCCTGTAGTATTCAACACCAGCGCATTCGCTCCCGTAGCTGTGTTTCTTTCACCGGTAGTATTGAAGGTTAGAGCCTGTGAGCCGACAGCAGTATTATCACTGCCGGTGGTGTTGCTCACCATCGATTTCCAGCCTGCGGAAGTATTCTGAAAGCCAGAGGTATTCGCCATCAAGGCCGTATAACCCAAAGCCGTATTGTTTTCTCCACTTGTGTTTGCAGTCAGCGCCATGTGGCCAACGGCGGTATTATCCGTGCCGGCGGTGTTAGCAGACAGAGCCAACTCCCCAATGGCCACCAGGCCGCTTTGCGCGAGGTTGCTGAACAAGGCCTGTCGACCGATAGCGATGTTCGAGTTGGCCCCAGTAGCGGAATACAACGCTTCGGAGCCCACCGCTACATTATTTTGCCCATCGGTATTGGCAAAGCCGGCGTGTCCTCCCAGGAAAGCATTTTGATGGCCGCTAGTAGTATTCCAACCAGCCCGGCTCCCTATAAACAGGTTATGTGTACCAGTCAGGTTTTTATAGCCGGCTTGATGCCCTACATACGTATTATCGAAGCCGAAGGTATTGGAAAAGCCGGCTCGCGAGCCCAGGGCCGTATTGTTCGGGGCGTCATCGATAACAGAAAACAAGGCTGAGTCGCCTACGGCAACAAGCGGTGATTCACTGTTGTAGTTGTATAAGGCGGCTACGCCAAGTGCCACATTGTTGGATCCAAGGGTGTTGTTATACAGGGCTCTGGCGCCCAGTGCTGTATTTTGATCGCCATCTGTATTGCTGAACAAAGCCCTTTCGCCTAGAGCAACATTGGAATGGCCATTTAGATTGCTCTGCAAAGCCAGCGCGCCGAGTGCGGCATTTTTTGCACCATTCCGGTTCTGCTCCAGCGCTTTGACGCCCAACGCAGTATTTTCATATCCCGCCTCATTGGAATACAATGTCAAGGCGCCAAAAGCAGAATTACTGACACCCTGAATATTGCGTACCATAGATTGGCGGCCCACTGCTGTATTCCCGGCTCCTGAATTTTGAAACAGACAAGAGTCTCCAATGGCTACTTCACCAAACATTCCGGAACCCATTCGCATAGCAGCGCGGCCTATGGCAATATTGGCATTACCAGTGGTTTTATTCGTCAATGCTTCCGCCCCAATGGCGATGTTGTAGGATCCATTGGAGTTATTGTTCAGGGCGAGCCGGCCCAATGCCGAATTGTCAATACCGGTGGTATTGGCGGCCAGAGCGGCTAAACCGATGGCAGCATTACCCCCGCCGGTGGTATTCTGGTTCATAGCCCTTACTCCTACTGCCACATTCCCGATTCCATCGGTATTGGTTTTCAAAGCGTCGAATCCCACTGCCACATTTTCTATACCGATCGCCGTAGCGGCGCCGGCATCGAAACCAACAAAAGTATTTTTTAACGGGTCCGGAAACTCCAACCGCGCCTGCCCGGCGGCATTTTTCCGGAGGATCATCTCAATCGTGCCTGTTCCACCCGTACCCGGGTCGCCTAAATTGAACACGATGATATCCCCGTCAAAGTGCGGCGTGCCGGTGTCATCGGTGTAGGTATCTACCCAGGTGTCTTTATCATTGTCGATAATACGGTGCGGTTCAATCCCTGGGTGAAATGGGCTGGCCCAT
Organism: Bacteroidota bacterium; assembly: GCA_006226345.1. Taxonomy (GTDB): domain Bacteria; phylum Bacteroidota; class Bacteroidia; order Chitinophagales; family Saprospiraceae; genus M3007. Next base: position 6,818 of record SBHD01000358.1, read on the forward strand.
CCACCTATTGTCCGGTAAAACAAAATCATACTGGAATCTGTATCGTAAACCATCAATCCCTCCGCGGGGGCCGGTATCGCCAAGCGTTGTTGCGCCGTCATGCGCGGGATCAGCATCCCTTTGTTCGTGCTTTTCACATCCAGCATAGCGCTGGGATCCGGTTGGGTGCCATCGGGGTTGATGGCTATTTGACCTGACAGGAATAGTGGCAAAACCAAGGCGCACAGAAGCACTCCTAAGCTTCGCCTGCTTTGAATGGTATAATTGAAAACTCTCATGGCAAATATTTTTTTACAATACTTTGCCACTAGCCATGAAAAATTCAATGATGTGTGTTGGAGGCAAATATGATTTTAGGCTTAGCCCGGAACCAGTGTGTTTTACCCCATTGCCCCAATGATCGCCACAAAGTCCTCCGGCTTCAAAGAAGCGCCGCCGATCAACCCGCCATCCACATCGGGCTGACTGAACAGTTCGGGGGCATTCTGAGCGTTGCAGGAGCCGCCGTACAGGATAGTGGTGGCGTCGGCTGCGGCAGCGCCGTATTTATCTGCCAGCATACCGCGGATGGCCGCGTGCATTTCCTGTGCCTGCTCCGTACTGGCCGTTTTGCCGGTGCCGATGGCCCAGATGGGTTCATAGGCGATGACGACCTTGCGAAAATCAGCCTC
>SBHD01000271.1 GCA_006226345.1 Bacteroidota bacterium
AAGGCCGTGGTCGTGAAATCCTTCGCCCGGATCCACCAGACCAACCTGAAAAAACAGGGTATGCTGGCACTCACCTTTGCCAATCCGGCCGATTATGACAAGATCCGCCAGGACGACAAGGTATCCATTCTGGGCTTCGAGGACTTTACGCCGGGCAAGCCCCTGCAGATCCGGCTCGATCATACCGACGGTACCAGCGATACGTTTGATGTCAACCACACGTACAACAAACAACAAATTGAATGGGTACGTGCCGGTTCGGCGCTCAACAAGATCCGCCAGGAGTTTGGCGTGTAGGGCGAAATTGTATTTCGCCATCCGTACACGCGCATTTGAATGCGCAAAAAATCACTTCTCAAAGAAGGCACCGGCTGCCGGGAGTTATCTCCGGCAGCCGGTTTGTTTTTTCCCATCCCCCCCTGAAAATCTCCAAACCCGGCAAAATCGAGCCCGGCCTTTCGAATAAACAGCCCTTTTTAAGGGCTGAAGCGCACAACTTTCGTCAGACCTCTACTGTTTAGAACTAAACTAATGTTAGTTTTGCAAGTAACTGTTGCCCTTTTTAAATAGAGTTATGCCTGTCCAACGCAACGAACACGATATTATCCAGGAGGTGCTGAATATTTTTTCCTCGCACCTCGAAAAAAGCGGTTTGCGAAAAACGCCCGAGCGGTTTGCCATCCTGGAAGAGATCTACAAGCGCACCGATCATTTCGATGCTGAGGCGCTGTACATCCATATGAAAAATCGAAATTACCGGGTCAGCCGGGCTACGGTATACAATACCCTGGAACTGCTGACATCCTGCGACCTGGTCAAAAAGCACCAGTTTGGAAAAAACCTGGCACAATACGAGAAGTCGTACGGCTATAAACAACATGACCACGCCATTTGCGCGAATTGCGGTAAGGTGGTGGAATTCTGCGATCCCAGGGTGCAACAGATCAAGGATATGGTCGGTGAAATGCTGAATTTCCAGATCACCCACCACTCCCTCAACCTCTATGGTATCTGCGGCGCCTGCCAGAAGGAGATCGAGTTTGGCATCGTCCGCAAGCATCCGAAAATGGTAGAAGACGAACCCGGCTGGGGCGACTGATGCGCAGCCGGAAAGTATTTCAAACACAACCATGGCATTAACCATACTTATTGCCGGCGGAACCGGCCAGATCGGTTCGCGCCTTACAGAAGTTTTACGTAACAAAGGGCACCAGGTGCGCCTGTTAAGCCGCACACCGCAAGGCGCCGATCAATATGGCTGGGACCTGAAAAAAAAGGTTATCGACGACAACGCCGTATCCGGCGCTGATATCGTGATCAACCTGACGGGTGCGGGCATTGCCGACAAACGCTGGACCCCGGCCCGGAAGCAACTGCTCATCGACAGCCGGGTAGACAGCGCCAACCTGCTGCGGGAAAGCTTTCAGCGCCTCGGATACCAGCCCAAAGCCTACCTGTCGGCTTCCGCAGTGGGATACTACGGTGATGCCGGCGATGCCTGGGTGCATGAGTATGATGCACCGGCCGACAACAGTTTCATGGTGGAATGTTGCACCCTGTGGGAGCAGGCGGTGGAAGCCATCAGCGCCATGGGCATCCGTACGGTAGTGCTTCGCACCGGCATTGTACTCGATAAGGAGGGCGGCGCCCTGCGGGAGATCATCAAGCCGATGCGGTTTGGCGCCGGCGGCTATTTCGGAGACGGCCAGGCCTGGTATTCCTGGATCCATCATGAAGATATCTGCCAAATGTACCTTTGGGCTGCCGAGCACCCGGAAGTGGAAGGCATTTTCAATGCCGTGGCACCGAACCCGGTCCGGAATATCGAACTGATCAAGGCTACAGCCAAAGCTATGCACCAACCGGCTATTTTCGCTCCGGCACCGGAATTTGCCCTGCGCCTCGTATTCGGAGAAATGGCCGATGCGATTTTATTCAGCATACGTGCATCTGCAGAAAAAATCATCCAGGCCGGCTACCGGTTCCATCACCCGGATCTGGAATCCGCACTGGAGGAGATATTTACCTGAAACCTTTACGTTACCCGCTGATACAGGCATCAGCTGTATTTCATTTACCCGTCCGACCTTATGAGCATGCGCACCAACCTGTTGTGGACCCTGGGGATTGTTGTCACCCTTACCCTGGGCTATTACTTCTCCGATATTGTTGCCTACTTGCTTGTAGCCTGGGTGTTTTCCATGCTGGGACGCCCCCTTATGGAATTTTTTCAGGCCCGCATCCATTTCCGGCGCCGGCACATGGGCCCCACCAGTGCGGCCCTGCTTACCCTGCTGAGCTTTTACCTGGTCATTTTTGGCCTCCTGATGTTGTTTGTACCAACGATCGGCGCACAAGCCCGGCACCTTACCAGTGTGGATTATTCTGCCCTGGGTGAAAAACTCAAAGATCCGTTTTCCAATATTGACCTGTGGATGCACCAGATCGGTGTCCTGGAGCCGGGTGTATCGCTGGGCAAACGCGTACAGGTATTGCTAAGTGAGTGGTTCAAGCCCACAATGCTGGGCGACTTCGTCGGAAACATCTTCAACGCTGCCGGCAATATCTTCGTGGCTTTCGCATCCGTGTCTTTTATCCTGTTCTTTTTCCTGCAGGATAAAACCCTTTTTACCGGTATTCTCCGGGCACTTGTGCCCAATGAGCAGGAAACCAAAGTGCTCAATGCCGTGCAAACATCCAGCGACATGCTCACCCGCTACTTCAGTGGGCTGGCCCTGCAAACCCTGGCTTTTATCGCCATTGTATCACTGACACTTTGGATACTGGGCATCCCCAACGCACTATTGATCGGCGTATTGGGCGGCCTGTTTAACATCGTGCCGTACGTAGGCCCGATCATGGGCATCGTCCTCGGCTGTTTTTTTACCCTCTCCAATTACATCGAAGCAGAGTTTTCGGTCCTGCTTCCGCAATTACTAAAAGTGGTAGGCGCCTTTGCCTTCACCCAGGCCATCGATAACAACCTGGTCGGCCCTTATATCACCTCTACCAGTGTAAAAGCCCACCCGCTGGAGATCTTTATCGTAACCCTTGCAGCCGCTCAGATCGGCGGGATTGGCGGCATGGTGCTCGGTATTCCGGTATACACGGTGCTACGGGTGATCGCGATGATCTTTTTCAGCGAGTTCAAACTCGTTAAAAAACTCACAGGACATCTCGGAAACGGAGATATAAAGAACAAGGAATAAGCAGCAACTTATGCAGGAAAGTATCAGGCCATACCAATCAACGGACCGGGAGCAACTGCTCGAACTGCTGCGGCTTAATACGCCCACCTATTTCGCCCCTGAAGAAGAAGCAGACTTCATCGAATACCTGGAACAGCACCTGGAGGAATACTTTGTGGTGGAAGGCGCCGGAAAAATCGTTGGCTGCGGTGGAATAAACTACCTGAAAAACAATACAGAAGCCCGTATTTCCTGGGACATGATCCACCCGGATTTTCAGGGGAAAGGCCTGGGCAGCCGGCTAACCCGGCACCGGATCGACTGTATTCTGGAGCACCCGAAGGTGCGGGTGATCGTCGTCCGGACCACTCAACTCGTTTACCCGTTCTATCAAAAGTCAGGGTTTGTCCTCATAAAAACGGAACCGGATTACTGGGCGCCGGGATTTGACCTGTACCACATGGAATGGAAGGTCCGGTAAGTAAATCCAAAATTCTGCTCGACAAAGTTTTCACCGCCAGGACGCGGAAGTTAACCGCTAATTCCGCACCCGGGTATCCATAGTAGCCGATAACATCAGCCGGTCGTAACGCTGTCCAAACGGCCGGAAGTACACCAGTATCTGGTACTCATTGCCGGTTTCATGCCAGTTGCCTTCAAAGCCCTCCTCGTCCGCTTCTCCGGTCTTTTGATTGACTGCGAGATACTGATAATTGTAATACCCCTGCTTCAGATACGCTTCGGTGACATAGGCTTTGACGTCTTCTTCATAGCGCATCTTGAACTCGGGCTTGAGTTGCCAGTCCGATAACTCTCCAAATACATATACATCGATATTATCCAGTGGCAGGTTTTGTTTGAGCGAGAATAACACTTCGGCATAGTCGCATTGATCAAGTCCCTGGTTGGCATTTAGGTTCTCGATGCTGAAACGTCCATTCAGGTCGCCGTAGGATATGTAGGTGCGCCCGGAGCGGCTCTCGTCCATTTGCAGAGTGACAGCATAATAATCCGTCATATTCCGGATATCGTACACAAACTCCCCGCGGTAATCAAAGGTGCGCATATCGAAATACCGCCATTCCTTGCCGGCGGGGAACACGATCTTGTCCTGATAGTCAAATACCAGCTGATCCTGCCGGACCAGAAAGGGTGGCAGCGGCCCCAGTGCCGTGTCCCATCGGCCGTTTTGCAACACATACGCTTTTACCTCACGCTCCGGATAGGTGATCCGCATGCCTTTCGTGCTCACAGAAAAGTCGATCTCATGGTGCGTATTTAATTTACCAACCTGAACGGGCTTGACAAAGTTGGTAGCCACACTCCAGTTGGACTCCACCACCAGGAAACGTCGCACCAGCACCAACTTCCGGTCATTGGTATTGTCGTAAACCTTGAGCAGGTAGTTGCCGGACTTGGTCCAGCGCATATTCCGGTTGGGCAACCCCAGGGTAAAATGCACGTATTGTTGCAGGGTATTGAACGAATTGAAGGAATTAATGATCCGGTCTTCTGTAAACCCGTCGATGTATTCATTGTCCTCCAGGTCGGAACGCTGCCAGTCTGCGTCGCAATGCTCAATTGTGTACAGGTAGTCGCGGATATCGGTACCCAGGTGGTCAAATTCCAGCACCAGTGTATTGGCGGGGGCATTCAGTTCCACCATCGGGAAGGTCAGGGGCGCGCCGCGCAAATGCAGTTGAACCGACAGGATATCATAATCGTAAATGCGCGATTCATTGTCGGGGTTGTTATCCGCCGGGGCGGTTTGCGCCAGACCCGATACCGGCGCCAGCAACAGGGCAATGCCGAGCCCGCAGCACAGAACGACAGCGGGTAGTTTGTATAAGAAAGGTTGAGAACGCATATACAAGATATTTTTATCCGGAGCAGCCCACAAATGTACCGTAAAAGCCGGTCTGGTTACCAGTCTGCCGGCGGGGGCGCCTCCAGCTCCAACCGTTCTCCCGTTTTCGGATGGAGGATAGTCAGACGCCAGGCATGCAGTTTGATCGCGTGTTCGCGCCAGACCGGTCCGCCGTACCGGACATCCCCGACAATCGGGCAGCCAATGTGGGCCAATTGTGCACGGATCTGGTGAAAACGTCCGGTTTCCGGAAAAATTTCCAGCAATGCGCCATTTCCTACACTTTTCAGGGTGTGATAGCGCAGCTGTGCCGGCTGGCTGCCAGCCACCTGCCGGTCTAGTACCAGGGCGGAGCGTTTGTCGGGCGTGCGCATCAGAAAGTGTTCCAGGCGGGCGTCGGGGGGATGTGGTGGGCGGCTGGTTTCGGTCAGGTAGACTTTTTCCGTTTGTTTTTCCTCAAACTGCCGCATAACTGTAGTAAGCGCAGTTTTTGTTTTAGCCAATACCAACAGACCACTGGCTGCCCGGTCGAGGCGGTGTACTACCCGAAGGTACAACCGGGCGGGTTTGCCTGCTGCGGCCTGGCGTTGTTGCATAAATGCCTGTGTCCGTTTCTCCGCAGACGGATGCGCAGCCTTGCCGCTTTCGGTGCTGAGCCCGGCCGGCTTGTCTATCGCCAGCAGGTAGTTATCTTCGAAGAGTATCTGCATCAACCCGCCACGAAATGATATCCCACCCCTTTAATGGTAATGATCTCGATATCCGGATCGCGGCGCAGGTAGTCGCGCAGTTTGGTGATATACACATCAAGGTTGCGGGAGTTGAAAAAATGGTCGTCGCCCCAGACCTGCAGCAGGATGTCTTTGCGGGCCACAACTGTATTCCGGTGCTCTGCCAGTATCTTCAGCAGGTCGGTTTCCCGAGCACTGAGCTTGCGTACCGAATCGTCGGGTGTATACCGGAGTTCGTATTTCAGCGGAAAAAACTCAAAGTGACCAAGTACGATGCTGTCGCCTGGAGCCGGACCGGCCGTTGTATTGCGGTTAGCCAGATTCAGCAGGTTTTGGATCCGAACGATCAGTTCTTCCATACTGAATGGCTTCCGCACATAATCGTTACCACCCACGGCAAAACCTTTGAGCACATCGGCCGTTTGATCTTTTGCAGTCAGAAACAGGATCGGCAGGTTCGGGTGATCCCGGCGGATCGCTTCCCCCAGTGAAAACCCGTCGCGGTTCGGCAGCATCACATCGAGCACGCACACATCCGGCCCGAACGCCTCCAGCGCGGCCATCACCTTAGCACCATCGGTGACCATGCGCACCTCAAAGGCGCGGCTTTCCAGGCTCTCCTTGACGATCTTGCCCAGAAACGGCTCGTCTTCCACGTACAGTATTTTGATCACAGGTACAAGGATAATGTTTTTAGCCGGAAGTCAGAAGGACCGGCATCTGCATCTGTTTTCAGAAGAAACGGCAACCAAATGAAAGGCTCAGGGTTTCTCCTTCCATTGTGCGCCGTATTGCTCTACCAGGATATTATCGTAGTAGTCGGCTTTTTCAAACAGTTTTTGCAACAGCGCCATGCCGGTATCTTCATTCAGATAGCGGTCGTAAATAAGCAGGGAAAGCAGGATGTCCTGCTCATGTACAGACAGTGTCAGCGCTTCATTAGTGTAATTTTCCCGCAACAGATACTCATATAACGGTTTGATATTTTCACGGGGCAGCTGGCATAGAATGGCATCTGCCGTCATCAGGCCGCTGGTTTCGTGGTACGTAATATTGATGCGGGCACTGCCCTGGTTGATCTCCCAGCAATTCGGGCCGCAGCGGCTCAGGCTTACATCATGACCAGTTTGGGTGATCAGCGATTCAATAGTGCGCGGCACACCTGTTGGGGCATATTCTTCAAGGGCTCCGGGAAGTTCCACCCGGTTGCCGCAGAACGTACAAAAGCCATTTTCGACCGTATCGGACGAAACCACGTTCGAGCAGGCGGTACAGCGGCAGGTATTATCACTGCCGACCTTTTGATAGTCGTCCAGCGATTCATGCAAAAAGGCAACCGGCAGGGAGAACCCCATATTATCGCCATTGCGGATGATAAAAGTATTAACCCCCACTACTTCACCCTCATCATCGACCAGTGGCCCGCCGGAATTTCCGGGGTTCAGGGCAGCATCGATATGCAGGTACGGGATGTTGTTCATGACCTCCCGTGCACCGGAAATGATGCCATTTTTTACCGAAAACTTCAGTCCGAACGGGTGGCCGATCGCCGTGACCGGGTCACGCTCCCGGAGTTTTTTATCCAACCCGAGCCGGATTGGCGGCATGGTGCCGCTGGCATTCGGCCCGCTAAGAAAAGCCAGGTCGTATTTCCGGTCGGTATACCGGACTGTGGCCAGTTGCTTTTTGAACTTTGCCCCTTCAATGATCACTTGCCGGTTTCCTTCCACTACATGGTGGTTGGTGACGATCAGATCGCGGTCTTTCAAATAAAACCCGGTACCGGTACTGTACGGTGTCGCGATTTGGATGATAACATCCCGGTAGGTATCGATAAAGTCCTTCATTCGTCTGATGCGCTGCATTGGTTATACGGGGCCGGCAGTCTACCCTTGCTCTTTTGTTAGATCCAGGTGCCGGACCATATCCAGAAAACTTCGGGCAAACAGGGGTAGTGAAACAAAATCCAACCGGCTCAAATCCGGGCGCAGCCTGGGACATTCTGCACGATTATTCTCACATATCTGCCGGATAGCCTGCATCACCAGCCGTTTATTAGGCAGACCATTCGGATCGGTATAAACCGGGAAACCCAGTTCGCGGAAAAATGCCGGCTCCGTAATCTGGTAAAAGAGATGGAGCAGGTCGCGGTCCGGCCGGGGGGGCACATGCTGGAACAGCGCATTGCCCACGATATACTGCGGAATAGCCAGTGCCAGTTCCAGGTGGTTTTGGTTGAGCAGCCAGTCCATGTTCGGCAGTTCGCCGTCAATCAGGGAAACGATCCGTTCGTGGTTGGCCGGTGGGTTGATACCAAAGGTGCTGCGCGTGCGGTACAGTTCATGAAAGATCTGCTCCTTGGGTCGGTCGAGAATTTTCTGGAATTCTTTTCGCAGCGCCAGTATCTTGAGCTGATTGCTCCGGTCGTCCTTGGTAAAGTAAATACTGTAGATCTTTTCCAAGGTGTCCATGAGAAAACCTTCGGGCCGGAGCAGGTAGTCCAGCCTGAACGCCAGGGATAACAGCAGATAGGCATAGCCGCCGGGGTACTGGTTGGGATCGGGATCGGCGCGATCGAGGCGTGCAAATGCTGCCTGGATCTGTTCGATCAGGTATCGGTATTTCACTTCCTTTTCAGCGACCGGGATCTCGGCTTCCAGGCGTTTTTCAACCGGACGCAGGGACCGGAATTCATCCAGCAACAGATCATCCTGCTTGTCGGCATGAATGGCCAGTTCGCGCAGGGCATGCAGCAGTTTCAGGGGGGAGCCGTCGGTTCCGGCCGTATCAAAACGGATGATCAGGTTATTGTCCGGATCAAGCGCAAACCGGCAGAATTTCAGGCTGTAATTATATTCCATCAGGCGGCGCAGAAACCCAACATTCAGGTCTTCCGCTTGGGCGACCTTACTTTCTGCCGTAACTTTATCCTGGGTGGCAACCCCGGTTACACGTTGGGAGCCTTGCCAAAACTCAAACGTCAGTGTGTCATTGTCCTGCTTCCAGTGCACATTATCCGCCTGTTCGTCCCGCAGATAGGTCAGGAATTCCTGGTAGGCTTCAAGTTGTTTACCCAGATCAAACAGTTCAATTGACCGGTTCCAGGCCTGCGTCTGTGCATCTGTTTTATAGGCATCGGTATACCGGCCGAACGGAATGTCCGGTAGCGCCGGCTGGCTTGTTCCAAAGAGACGATCCCAAAAACCCATGAGTAGTATTTCAGTCGCTGCCAAAAATGATCGGTAAAAGTAGCAAGTTTGTGCAGAAAAAAACCGGTTCCATGAAAACCTTTCGGACAACATTACCTGCTTTTCACGCCCCGTTTGGCATTTCCCATGCCGATCCCGGCCTGCTGATCGGCTCCTGCTTTACCGAACATATCGGTACGCAACTGCACGAGCGGAAGTTTCCCGTACTGGCAAACCCGACCGGCATCCTGTATAACCCGGTTTCGATCGCCCGGACACTGGAAATGCTCCGGACTGTGCCTTCCGGCAAACCTGACTTCTTTGAACTGGATGGTCTCTGGCACAGCTGGGATTTCCACGGCAGCTTCTCCCATCCGGACCGGGAAACAGCCGAACAGCAGATCCGTTCGGCCCTGGAAACAGCTGCCCGCCAGGTGCAACACGCCCGGTATCTGGTACTGACCCTGGGTACGGCTCAGGTTTCCGTACTGAAAAAATCCGGACAGGTCGTCGCCAACAACCACAAGGCACCGGCCGCGTGGTTCGATCAACGCCGGCTCGGGGTATCCGAAACCACTGAGGTACTGGCCACTGAACTGGAAGCCCTGCACCGCGCCCTGCCGCAGCTGCAGGTGGTGCTGACCGTCAGCCCGGTACGCCACCTCCGCAACGGCCTGGTGGAGAACCAGCGCAGTAAAGCAACATTGCTGCTAGCCTGTGAGGCGCTTTGTGCACAGCTGGATTTTGCGTGCTATTTTCCTGCCTTCGAACTCCTGATGGACGACCTGCGGGACTACCGTTTTTATACCTCCGATCTGCTCCACCCCAATGAACTGGCCATCTCCTATATCTGGGACTATTTCTCCAATGCTTTTTTTTCGAAAGAGACCCGGCAACTGTCCGAACAGATCGAACGGATCGTAGCGGCAGCCCGGCATCGCCCCTTCCATCCCGGCACACCGGAGCACCGGACTTTTGCCCGGCGGCAACTGGAGCAAATAGGTACGCTGAGCCGAACACATCCGTATCTCGACTTTTCCCGTGAAATTGCCCGGTTTGATCAATTTAGTGCCTGAATACAGGCAGATTCACTAATTTGTGCGCATTCCGTCGTAGTTTGTACGATAAGTTCTCAGACATCTGCTTTTATGAATCTTTCCCTATTAAACAAAAACGCCCTGGTCGGGGGCGCCAGCGCCGGGATCGGCCGCGCGGCAGCCATCGAACTGGCCAGCCTCGGCGCCAATGTTACCCTGGTGGCCCGAACGGAGAAAACCCTGCTGGAAGCCCTCGCCGAACTGGATACCACACAAGGGCAGCAACACCGGTACATGATCGCCGATTTTGACGACAGCCAGATCCTGCTGGCACGGGTGTCGGAGCTGCTACTCCAAAACCCGATCCATATCCTGGTCAACAATACCGGCGGCCCTCCCGGAGGGCCGATCACAGCCGCGAGTTCGGAGGAGTTTTTGCGCGCCTACCACAATCACCTGATCTGCAACCAACTCCTGGCACAGGCTGTTCTTCCCGGCATGAAAACAGCCGGATACGGACGTATTATCAATATTATCAGCACCTCTGTCAAAGAGCCGATCGAAAACCTGGGAGTTTCCAACACTACACGCTGGGCGGTAGCTTCCTGGGCCAAAACCTGGGCAAATGAAGTTGGCCGGTTCGGGGTCACCGTCAATAATGTGCTGCCAGGCTACACGGCAACCGGACGCCTGATGGAGATCATAGCCAAACGCGCTGCCGGGCAGCATGTCGGAATCCCCGAAATGGAAAAACAATTTAAGGAGCAGGTGCCGGCTCGCCGCTTTGCCGAACCTGCGGAAGTGGCGGCAGCAGTGGCCTTCCTGGCAAGTCCGGCCGCAGCCTATATCAATGGCGTCAACCTGCCGGTAGATGGCGGGCGGACCAAAAGTTTGTAGCCGGCAAATTGAATAGTATCGTTGTCCTCAACTGCTAAAAATATCGTACGGAACTGGACCTGGGCCGGTATCCCTGTGCTACTGGTGCTGGGGACACTTCTGCATTTTGTATATGGCTGGACCGGCTCTTCACGCGCAGTCGGTGCGTTTGTACCCGTCAATGAAAGTGTTTGGGAGCACCTCAAAATGGGGTATTGGGCGCTTACCTTGTTTTCTGTCTTTGAGTATCCGAAGGTATCCAAATTTGTGCGTCAGTACTTTCTGGCCAAACTTGTCGGAGTGCTCGTACTTGAGCTGACCATCCTGCTGATATTCTATACCTACACCCTGTTCACCCACCAAAGTATTATCTATGTGGATATCGGTTCCTACGTGGCCGGCGTATGTGCCTGTCAGGTAGTAGTTTACCGGATATATCAAGCGCCACAAGATCAACCGGTGTTAAACCTTTCCGGCCTGGCGGGTTATCTTTTACTTGCCGTGTTGTTTGCGGTTTGGACCTACTCCCCTCCCAAAGGGGATATTTTTATGGATCATCGGGACAGTTCATATGGGATATACCGAACAAAATAAACCCCGTACCGCAAGAGGGCAAAGGCGCCAAAATAGTTGCCAAACATTAAACCGCAGTATGGAAATCCCTGTCCCTATCGGTGCCGTTTAAAATACCCAATGGTGCAATAAAGAGAAAGCCCGCAACGCAACCAGGGAGTGGGGAAAGTAGTCTATCCGGCCGCTTTTTCACGCCCGGTCAACCGGGCGATGCCCTGCGTAATGGCCTGTTGCAAGGCTTCGCTCTCTGCTGACCCGATCCATATCTTCCGTTTTTTTTCCTTGAGTTTTATCTCCACGGCGTCCAGGCTGTGGGCATTATACAATACGCCCCCGGGAATAATGCGGATCCCGATGCCATGATACCAGCTGCTCCGGAACAGGCCAGTGCTTTCGATATCGGCCAGGTTGATGGTAAGCCGGATCAGCCCAATACCGTATTTCAGCCGCACCGTTTTGTCGTCAATGGTGGTATACAGGCCGTAAAACAACAGGCCAATGATCAAAAACATGCCCTCCAGCAGCAGCATTGGCAAAAATGGCAGCGGATGCTCCCCGGCTTGAGTACTGTATAAAAAAAAGATCAGGGCCATAACCGGGATGAGAACGGAGAGGGTCCACATCGGTTGAAAGGATTCATATCTTACCATAACAAACAGATTGGCCCGATAACGGGCTGGTTAGCACTGGGATGCCTTTTTGAGGCGCATTCATCACATTTCCGGATGTCCGGCCAAATTTCCACTTTTTCAACCGGATACCCGGGATCAGGCAAAAAAAAATCCGGGACATTCCATCAGGATACCCGCACCGGCAGCCAACATTGAATACCGGGGCTTTTGCTACCTGGTCCGCCCGAATAAACTTCCTACACATTGCCGAAAAGGCTACTTTTGCACCATGAAAATCATTATTGCCGGCGCGGGAGCCGTAGGCTTCCATTTGGCCGAGCTGCTGGTAAAAGAAGACCAGGAGATCACCCTGATCGACACGGACGCAGATGTGCTGAATCATGCTGCTACACACCTGGACGTAATGACCATTCGCGGTGATGCTGCCTCCACGGATGTGTTGATGCAGGCCAAGGTGGAAAAGACCAAGTTGTTTCTGGCGGTGACCACCTCGGAAAAAACCAACCTGCTGGTGGCGATCCTGGCCAAACAGATGGGTGCGGCCAAAACCATCGCCCGGGTGAGCAATCCGGAGTACCTGGAGCCAACCCAGCGGGAGGTCTTTCAAAAACTGGGAGTAGATACGCTGATCTCGCCGCAGATCCTGGCTGCCCAGGAGATCGAGCGCCTGCTGCGCCGGGGCTCGTTCACTGATGTGTATGAGTTTGAAAAAGGGAAGATCTCGGTGGTCGGTATGAAGATCGGACAGGTTTGCCCGCTAATGAACAAGACCATCAACGAGGTCAATGCGCTGAACCCTGACTTCAACTTTCGCGGCATAGCCATTTTGCGTGGGCACAAAACGATCATTCCACATGGACATACCGTACTGCGCAAGGGCGATCACCTCTACCTGATAGTTAAAAGTGAATTCATTGACGAGGTGATGAAACTGGGGGGTAACCAGATGCGACAGATCAAACGCGTCATGATCATTGGCGATACACCGATCGCTTTACGCACGGCCCAGCTGCTGGAAAACAAATACCACGTCTCTATGATCATCTCCGACAAGGAACGGGGTAAGTATTTCCTGGAGACGCTGCACAATACCCTGATCACGGTCGGCGATCCGAGCAATGTCGACCTGCTAAAGGAAGAACGGCTGGAAGCCATGGATGCTTTTCTGGCCCTGACCCCCAACTCCGAGACCAATATCATCACCAGTCTGATGGCTGAAGAGGCCGGTGTTTATAAAACGATCGCATCGGTAGATAATGTCAACTACACCCATATTTCTCAAAATATCGGGGTAGATACGATCATTAATAAAAAACTGATAGCAGCCAATAACATCTTCCGTTTTGTACGCAAAGGCAAGGTTGAAGCAATCGCCAGCCTGCATGGCGTAGATGCCGAAATGATTGAATTTGTTGTACACAAAAGCAACCGCCTGTTGCGCAAAACTATTCGCGAACTCTATATGCCCAAAATGGCTGTAGTGGCCGGGGTGGTACGCAACGAACAGGGCTATATTCCGGATGGAGATTTCCAACTGGAAAAAGACGATAAGGTTATTGTATTTGCCATGCCGGAAGCCATTCACAAAGTGGAAGAAATCTTTAAGTAATGATAAACTTCGGGATCGTATCGAATGTGATTGGGGTACTGCTGATCGTGATTGGCGGTTTTATGCTGACGGCACTACCTTTCTCATTTTATTTCGATAGCGGTGACGAAGCCGACCTGTTCTATTCGGCGCTGATCACCATGGCGGTCGGGGCACTTTTGTACGTGAGCCGGATCCAGGGCAATGAGAACATCGGCAAACGGGAAGGCTACCTGATCGTGGCGCTCGGCTGGCTCGGCATTTCTTTTTGCAGTACCCTGCCATACCTGATCAGCGGTGTAATGCCCGATATGCATAATGCCTTTTTTGAAAGCGTTTCCGGGCTCACCACAACCGGCGCATCGGTGCTGACCGATATTGAATCCGTCCCCAAAGGCATCCTGTTCTGGCGCAGTATGACCCAATGGATCGGCGGCATGGGAATCATCGTCCTGACCGTGGCGATCTTTCCACTGCTGGGTATTGGCGGTGTCGAGCTTTTTGTTGCCGAAGCGCCGGGCCCAACTTCCGACAAACTCCACCCCAGGATCAAGGAAACGGCCAAACGCCTGTGGTTTCTTTATGTTGGCCTGACCGGCTCCCTAACCTTGCTGTTGTACTTCTATGGCATGGAATTTTACGATGCGATCAACCATGCCCTGACGACCATGGCCACCGGTGGCTTTTCCACCAAGAATGCCAGCATGGCCTATTTTGAGGCGCCGGTATTGCAGTACATCGTGACCGCCTACATGTTCATGGCCGGCGTAAACTATACGGTGATCTATTTTGGCGTCACCCGGCAGTTTACCAAAGTTTGGCGAAGCGATGAATTCAAGACATATGTCATTCTCGTCCTTATCCTCATCGCGATGGTCACAGCTACCGTGTACCATGTGACGGACCTGCCCCTGGAACGGGCATTCCGGGATTCTGCTTTCCAGGTGATCTCCATACTGACCACTACCGGTTACGTGACTGCCGACTATACGGCCTGGACGCCGGCGCTGACCCTGTTGTTCTTTATCCTGCTTTTTGTTGGTGCCTGCGCAGGCTCAACGGCCGGTGGCATCAAGATCATCCGGCACCTGGTGTTCTTTAAAAATTCCTTCCTGGAGTTCAAACGACTCCTGCATCCCAAGGCTCTGATCCGGATCAAGATCGACCGGCAGCTGGTCGCCCCGCGTATCCTGACCCATATCCTGGTTTTTCTGTTGATCTACCTCATCTTGTTCGTAGCAGGCTCGCTGTCCATGACCGTTGTACTGGCCGATTTTAAAGACCCCGTGTTGACGGCGATCGGGGCGGTAGCGACCTCACTGGGTAATGTTGGCCCGGGAATCGGCCAGGTAGGGCCGGTCGACAACTTTGCGGCCATTCCACCCGTTGGCAAATGGATCCTGTCACTCCTGATGCTGCTTGGACGATTGGAATTGTTCTCGATCCTGATCCTTTTCCTGCCGTATTTCTGGCGGTTAAAATAATGGCTGCCGGACTGCCGGGCCGGTCCCAGGTGCGCCTCCGGCAGAAACATTTTTTGTTCCGCTGATTTAGCCCTACCTTTTGGTTTCCTAATCCGGCTTGCCGGTGCCAGGAAATGGTTTTTCAAACCACTGTCCGCTGTTTTGAAACAGGATCCTATCTATCAGGTTGTTTTGCCGGCTGTTTTAAGCTTGGTTTTATATGTTTTGCTTGCAGCACCTGGTCCGCCGGGCGTGTTTGCAAAATGGTGCGCCGACGCTGCTGCGGACGTGACTGAAGTCTGCAGCCCATTGGACCAGACGCTTGATAAAGGCATCAACAAGCCAGAGCTGAGCTATCCGGGAGATATTGTATCAAATTTTTTCCAGCCGCTATCCAGCCAGCAGTTTATGACCTTTACCGGGGCTGGACTGCAACCTTATCACACACTTTACTACCCGGGACACCCGACTCCTCCTCCCCGATCCTTGTGACCGTCTCCGGCGATCTTTCCAAGTTATTTGTACAACAGTTTTCAATCTGGATACATCCGAAGACAGGCGCAACCGGTTTATCGGGTATATCTGCCCGTTTTTCCTGTACACCACTACCCTCTATCATGAAAAAACGATTTGGTTTCGATCTTTCACACTTCAAGGGCGATCTGTTCGGCGGTATAACTGCCGGGATCGTGGCGCTACCGCTTGCTCTTGCCTTTGGCCTGCAATCCGGCCTTGGCGCTGCCGCCGGTTTATACGGCGCCATATTTATTGGCTTTTTTGCTGCGCTTTTTGGCGGTACTAACACGCAGATATCCGGCCCTACAGCGCCTATGACCGCCGTTAGCATGGTTGTCATTGCCGGGATATTGGCTTCCAACGAAGGAGACATGAATAGTGCCCTCCCTTATATTCTGCTGGTCTTTTTGCTGGTAGGGCTGTTCCAGGTCGGGCTGGGTGTACTGAAGGTCGGGCAATATATCCGGTATATCCCGTATCCGGTGGTATCCGGTTTTATGACCGGCATCGGAGTGATCATCCTGGTCACCCAGCTACTGCCCCTGCTGGGGTATTATCCCAACGAGGACAAGGGGTATGTACACGAGTTTATTCCGGAAGCAGAAGAGGTATTATTGGAAAAGATACTCCGGGAAGAGGCTGCCGAGGATATCCTTGTACTCGAGGATTTCCGAGAAACTGTTCGGCGCGCTGGCGACATCAAACCGGAGGAAACGATCCGGGAAGCAACAATACTGGCTAAAAACAATGCTTCCGGAGTTATCGGTTCGCTCAAACTATTGGGCCGGGCTTTGGGTAACATCCGTTATGTAGATCTGATCCTGGGCCTTCTGACCATACTGATCATCTACGGGTTCAAGCGATTCACCAATGCGGTACCCAGCACACTCGTTGCTTTGTTGGCGGTATCGGCAGGCGCAGCGCTGTTTATTCCCGAATACCGGACGATCGGGACCATACCCAGCGGGTTCCCGGTTTTGCACCTGGAATTATTTTCAAGTTTTGACCTTACCCGTATTGCTCCCTACATTTTCACCGCTGCGTCGCTTGCTGCTCTCGGCGCTATTGATTCGCTGCTCACTTCAATAGTAGCCGACAATATGACCAAAACCAAGCACGACCCGAACAAGGAGCTGGTCGGCCAGGGCATCGGCAATTCCATGGCAGCACTGTTTGGCGGCATACCCGGCGCAGGCGCCACGATCCGGACTGTGGTCAATATTAATTCGGGTGGTAAAACCAGGCTCTCCGGTATGGTCGCCGGGCTGCTGCTGCTCGTTGTTTTGTTATCGCTGGGGCCGCTGGCCTCCAGGATACCCGCCGCCGTACTGGCCGGCATCCTGATCACAGTCGGGATCGGAGTCATGGATTATAAGGGATTACGCCATATCCGGCAACTGCCCAGGAGCGAAGTGATCGTTATGCTCCTGGTGCTGTTCCTGACCGTGTTTGTCGGACTGATCGAAGCCGTGATCATCGGCCTCATTCTGGCCTCAATAATTTTTATGAAAAATATCGCTGATGTGGTAGACCACCGGACCAAAACCACTCCGCTCAGAGAGTTTTCCCGGGAAATGCCCTGGATCGACGAAGGCAATATTATCGATCGCATAGGTAATGAGGTATATATCAAACACCTGGACGGCCCTCTGTTCTTTGGCTTTGCATCCCGCTTCCAGGATATGATCAATGCCCTGCCGGACATCAAAGTAGTGATTATCCGGATGGATAAAGTGCCCTATGTTGACCAGTCGGGCCTGTACGCCATGGAAGATGCCGTACAAAACATGCAGGAGCAGGGGATCAAAGTTGTTTTTACGGATATTCACGGGCAGCCGCTGGACATGTTCGAACGATTCAATCTCATCCCCGGCCTGGTAGAACGGGATTTTTGTTTCGAAAGCTTTAAAGCCTGTTCTACGTGGCTGGAAGGCTACCTGAAGGAGTTCCATCTGAAAGATGAGACCGGATAAAAAGATCTGCCGCCGCCTTCGGACAGCGGCTTCTGCACCCCAAAAAACCTTAATCCGGTTCTTTTTTCACGTTGGTGTTTGATTGTTGATAGTATTACTATTATATTTGTAGTCAAATACTCGTTAGATGCTTGAATTGCTTTCCAGGGTAAATGTGCAGGTGAACGATAATATTTACCTGAAGAATCCGGAATCCAGTGAACTGGGCCGAAAGATCATTGCGGGCAGCATTGATCTGATCGATTCCATTGGTTTCGAATGCTTTACTTTTCGGAAGCTGGGCCAGGAGATCAACTCCACGGAAGCATCAATTTACCGGTATTTTGAAAACAAGCACAAACTGTTGCTGTACCTGACCTCCTGGTACTGGGGCTGGCTGGAATACCGCCTGGTATTCCAAACGGCAAATATCGGGTCGCCGGTAGAGCGTTTGGAAAAGGCAATTACGACGTTGACTGAACAGGTAGAGGACGACAACAGTTTTACGCACATCAACAAGGTAAAACTCTACCATATCCTGATAGCGGAATCTTCCAAAGCGTATCTGACCAAGTCGGTGGACGCCGAAAACCAGGAAGGTTTTTTTGCCGGCTACAAGAAACTGGTGGACCGGGTAAGTGCCATTATACTGGAAATAAATCCAACGTATAAATATCCGCATATGCTGGTGTCAACCGTGATCGAAGGTGCGCACCATCAGCGGTATTTTGCCGAGCACCTGCCCCGGCTGACCGATAGTATTGAAGGAGAAGATTCCATTACAGAGTTTTATAAGAACGTAGTATTAAACGCCGTTAAAACACAATAGTGCAAGCACCCGCTTTCAAAAACAGACTTCCCCTATCCGGACCGCCATTGCTGTTGCATGGCGTGTTGCTGCTGTTGGCCTTGTCGTTTTTGTCGGCCGGCGTGCTACCGCAGTGGATCAATCAGGATGCGGACTCTATTGAATTGTCAGAGGAATACGGAAAGGATACGGACGCAGAAAAAAAAGATAACAAGGAAAAAGAGCGGACCATTGATGATTATATCCCCTTAGTCCCTTTGTCCGCCGTTGCCGGCCGGCTCGCCTCGCGATCCATACCGGATACCGGCACACCCAACTGGTTCCAGCCTTATATTGCCACCTTCACCCCTCCTCCGGAGCAGGGCTGATACCGGCAGCTGCAGCACAAACGCCCTATAGCCGGTTCTCTTCATTTTATCATTTGTTTTTTTCAACCGGATACTTCTGCTGAAGAAGTATTCGCCCATTGTTTGGCACCTGCCCGCCAAACCTTAAAACAATTAAAGCATTTCGCATATGCAACATAAGACTGGATTTTTCTCCAATTTGAAATATGACCTGCCCGCCAGTATTGTCGTTTTCCTGGTAGCCATGCCGCTTTGCCTGGGTATTGCCCTGGCTTCCGGCGCCCCGCTGTTTTCCGGCATTATTGCCGGCATTGTCGGCGGCCTGGTAGTATCCCTGCTCAGTGGTTCTCCACTGGGAGTTAGCGGTCCGGCTGCCGGACTCGCGGTTATCGTTCTGACCTCTATCCAGGAGCTGGGCGCCTTCAATACCTTTCTGCTTGCAGTAGTCATTGCCGGGATCATTCAGATGCTCCTTGGGCTTCTGAAAGCCGGTGTGATCGGTTATTACTTCCCTTCGTCGGTGATCAAAGGGATGCTTTCCGGTATCGGTATCATCATTATCCTGAAGCAGATCCCGCATGCATTTGGTTATGACAAAGACCCCGAAGGCGACTTTGCCTTTTCTCAGGTAGACGGGCATAATACATTGAATGAACTGTGGTACATGCTCGACTCTATCACCCCGGGTGCGCTGATCATTACCCTGGTAGCGCTGGCTATCCTGATCCTTTGGGAACGGCCGTTCATTAAACGGACGCCCGGCCTGAATCTCGTACAGGGGCCTTTGGTAGCTGTAATAGCGGGTATTGTACTAAATCTCGTTTTCCAGCAGGCACAAGGGTTTGCCCTGAAGACAGATCAGCTGGTCAACATCCCTGTATCGGGTTCGATCGGTGGTTTCCTGAGCCAGTTTACCTTGCCGGACTTCAGTCAGTGGGCCAACCCGCAGGTATATATGATCGCTCTGACTATCGCCGTGGTGGCCAGCCTGGAAACGCTGCTGTGTGTGGAAGCAACCGACAAGCTCGATCCGCAAAAGCGGGTAACCCCCACTAACCGCGAGTTGGTGGCACAAGGGGCCGGCAATATGCTTTCCGGACTTATCGGCGGCTTACCCGTCACCCAGGTGATCGTACGCAGCTCGGCCAACATCCAGTCGGGCGGCCGGAGCAAAGCCTCTGCTTTTTTACATGGTGTTTTTCTGCTGGTTTGTGTGATCAGTATCCCGACCATCCTCAACCTGATCCCGTTGGCCAGCCTGGCTGCCATCCTGTTTGTTGTCGGTTACAAACTCGCCAAGCCTGCCTTGTTCCGCGAAATGTACCACAAGGGGCGTGCGCAATTCATTCCCTTCGTTGTGACGATCGTCGGCATTGTATTTACAGACCTGCTGATGGGCATCGCCCTGGGTATGGTGGTAGCGATCTTCCACATCCTCTGGAATAATTTCAAAACCCCTTACCACTTCGAACCGGAAGAATATACTGAAGGCAAACCCGTTCGGATCCAACTGGCGGAAGACGTCAGCTTTTTGAACAAAGCTGGTATCTTGCAGACCCTGAACAGTATCCCGGATGATTCGCATGTGATCATTGATGCTTCCCGGACCCGCACCATACACCCCGATGTGCTGGAGATCATCGAAGATTTCATGCAACATGCCGAGTCCTGTAATATAAAAGTGGATCTGGTCGAATTGTCGGAAAAGCAATTACACGACCCGGTCGAACAGTTCGGTCGCGTTATCCTTGAACACCCGCAACCAAGCAACACCGGGAAACAACGGATCCGTAATATCCTGACCCCCAACTAAGCGGGGACATCCAGATCATGTGCTCCTTTCTGTGCTGATCCAACGAGTTGCTCATATTGTATAAATCAGTAAAGACCATGTACGTTCCCATGCAAAATACAGAAGCCCAAACCAAGGAATCGCAATCATCCATGACGCCGGAAGCCGCCCTGACCATGCTCAAGGTGGGCAATGCGCGCTATGTAGAAAACCGGATGTTACAGCGCGACTACCTGAAGCAAACCCAACAGACGGCAACCGGGCAGTATCCCTTTGCGGCCATACTTGGCTGTATCGACTCCCGCGTGCCGGCCGAAACCGTTTTTGACCAGGGGATAGGCGATATTTTTAATGTCCGGATCGCCGGTAACTTCATCAACACCGATATCCTGGGCAGCCTGGAATTTGCCTGCAAGGTTGCAGGCTCGAAACTCATTGTGGTACTCGGACACACGAGCTGCGGCGCAGTAAAAGGCGCGTGTGACCACGTCCAGCTGGGTAATCTTACCGAAATGTTGGGAAAGATCAAGCCGGCAGTCGATGCCGTCACGGATGAAACAGCAGACCGGTCGTCGGCCAACGCTTCCTTTGTACAAA
Organism: Bacteroidota bacterium; assembly: GCA_006226345.1. GTDB lineage: Bacteria > Bacteroidota > Bacteroidia > Chitinophagales > Saprospiraceae > M3007. The sequence goes on from SBHD01000271.1 coordinate 21,156, forward strand.
AGGTTATCGACATGAATGTCCGGATGAGCCTCGAAGCCATCATGTCAAATAGTCCTGTGCTTCGGGAGATGTATGAAAACGGCGAGATTGATATCGTCGGTGCGATGTATGATGTGAAGACCGGTAAAGTCGACTTCTGGGGTTAACGGAAGTTTCAGCTTCACATAAAAAAACGCGCTACCGCCGGATCTGGCAGTAGCGCGTTCATTATTTACAGATGATCGGGAAAACGCAGATCCGTCATCCCAGTTGCATCGGCACATCCATCAGCAGGACCCTGGCATCGCTTTCGGCAGTGATGGTCATCCCTTCAGCATCCCAGACGCCGTACCCATCGCGTTTGCCCAGTGCCTGCCCGTCTACTGTCACCTTACCTTCAATGACAAAAATGTAGACACCATTGGCTTTATCCCGGATTGTATAGCGCTCCGTGTGCCCCTTGTCGAACTGCCCCATATGGAACCAGGCATTCTGATGGATCCAGACGCCTTCATCATCAGGGCTCGGAGACAGGATCTGGAACAGCTGGTTTTTCAGGTTGTGGTTGGTCAGCGTGATCTGGTCATAGCGGGGCGTTACGCCTTTTTTATTCGGGAACATCCAGATCTGCAGAAAGCGGACATCCTGGTCCTTGTTTTTGTTGTATTCACTGTGATAGATGCCGGTTCCGGCACTCATGACCTGCACATCCCCCTGTTTGATCACTGCCACATTTCCCATACTGTCTTTGTGTTCCAGGTCGCCTTCCAACGGGATGGAAATGATCTCCATGTTGTCGTGCGGATGCGTGCCAAAGCCCCGGCCCGGGGCCACAGCATCGTCGTTGAGTACCCGTAGCACACCAAAGTGCATACGTTCGGGATTGTAATAGTTGGCAAAGCTGAAGGTATGATGGGTATCCAGCCAGCCGTGGTTGGCATGCCCACGGGTTTCCGCTTTATGCAGTACGGTTTTCATGGTTTTAACCTCCTTGTTTGGTAAGTGGTTGAATCCGACCTGCTCCATAAGCTTGTCATAGGTGGAGCGTGCAGCTTTTGTGTTTTCAGCCTTGAGCAGGGACCCTCCGGCAGCCAGTCCGGCAGCCCCCAACAGCGATTTTTTTAAAAACTTCTTCCGATCCATGGCAGGTAGTTTTATTTTTTATCATGAATTGGTTCAATGATGCAAAGATCAGCTTTGCGGATGATTGCCGGGATACAAAAAAGGCCGCCCGGCATATAAAAATGTCGGTTTGACACAAAAATCAGCCTCCCTGCTCCCGGAAGGCAGAGGGTGATCCGCCGGTTTCCTTTTTAAAAAAACTACTGAAATGCAGCGGTTCATCAAATCCCAGCTGGTAGGCTATTTCCTTCACAGACAGGCTGGTATGAAGCAGCAGGCGCTTAGACTCGAGGATCAGCCTGTCCTGGATCAGGTCTTTGGCCGTTTTTCCGGTCAGGTTTTTCACCACCTGGCTCAGATGCTTGGGCGATATATGAATTTCGGAGGCGTAGTCCGCTACCTTATGCCACTCGCGAAAATGCTGTTCAATTCCATCTTTAAAATCCCGCAACAGACAGATCCCGCTGTTATCTTCATCCAACTGAGTACTGTCCAGCTCCAGGCTGTTATTGCAATAGATCAGGAAAAGTTGTAACAAAGCCCCAAGTGCCCGGTCGCGGTAATGCAGTGCTTGCGGCAGGCAGGATTCCATTTCAGAAATAATGCGGGTTAGTTTGTCCAGGGTAGCATGATCGAGGTCCAGCGGCGGACTGTCGCCAAACTGCCGGAACAGGTTTATATTGGTAATAAACCGCTCGGGGATATTATTGGCGACCAAAAATTCCCGGGTAAAGGTGATCACCCATCCTTTGGGTCTGGCGGCAGCATTTACCTGGTGTACCTGCCCCGGAGCAACAAAATGTACCTGCCGGGCCCCTAATACATAGGTATGGTAGTCAATAAGGTGTTCTCCTTTGGCCCGTTCTACCAGCAGTACCGTATAATAGTCATGCCGGTGTGGTATATCCGTCCTGCCTCCGGCACGCTCGTAGATCGCCTCCATTGTCTGAAGGTTAAAATGGACCAGGGGTGGGCGTTGCCGGAGGGATGCGGTGTGCATGGTATGATCAGCTGCCGTTAGCGATTAGAACTTTTCCGCCTCTTGACCTCAAACAGGTCCAGCCTCCGGTCCTTCAGGTTTTTTACACTGCCGTAGTTATGCAATTCCCGTAGCTGGTCGACATCTACATCCGCGATCAGGATCATCTCGGTATTGGGTGTGGTTTCCGCTTTAATGCCATTGGTCGGGAAGGCAAAATCACAGGGCGTGAATACCATGGACTGTGCGTACTGGATATCCATATTATGCACCTTGGGCAGGTTCCCCACGCTACCGGCAATCGCTACAAAACACTCATTCTCGATCGCCCGGGCCTGCGCGCAATGCCGCACCCGGGAGTAACCATTCTGGGTATCGGTCAGGAACGGTACGAACAGGATGTCCATACCCTCATCGGCCAGCAGGCGACTGAGCTCCGGAAACTCCACATCGTAGCAGATCAGGATGCCGATCTTGCCGCAGTCCGTATCAAATGTTTTCAGGCCGCTGCCGCCTTTCATTCCCCACACTTTATTTTCGTCCGGGGTCACGTGCAGTTTTTCATAGCGCTCGATGGAACCGTCGCGTTTGCACAGAAATCCGACATTATACAGGTTCTCGCCACGTAGTTCCGGCATACTGCCGGTAATGATGTTGATGTTGTAAGAGATGGAAAGTTTGGAAAACTCCTGAACGAGATCTTCGGTAAATCTGGCGAGTTCCCGTACCGCCTCCGCTTCACTGAGGTGGTTGTATTCTGCCATCAACGGGCCGTTGAAAAACTCGGGGAACAGAGCAAAATCGCTTTTATACCCACTCAACGCATCTACGAAATACTCCGCCTGTTGCATCAGGTCCTCTATTCCTTTATACGGACGCATCTGCCATTGTACCAACCCCAGGCGCACTTCCCGCTTGATCAGTCTGGCTTTTTGCGTAGGTTCTTCGTAGTAAATATTCACCCATTTTAACAGAACGGCATATTCCTTCGACCGGTCATCGCCACGCAGGTATCCTTTCAGGACCTTGATCGGGTGGAAGTCGTTTGACAACTGAAAATTGAGCACCGGATCGTGAATTTCCCGGGAGCGGACCTTTTCGATATACTCCTTCGGGCTTAGTTTTTTGGCGTATTTATGGTAATTGGGGATACGTCCGCCAAAGACAATAGCCTTGAGGTTGAGCTTTTCACAGAGTTCCTTCCGGTATTCATACAACCGGCGGCCCAGACGGAGGCCCCTGAACTCGGGTTTCACAAACACATCAATTCCATAGAGCGTGTCGCCATCATCGGAGTGGGTATTGAAAGAATAGTCTCCGGTAATCTGTTTGTAGGTATGTTGATCCCCAAACTTTTCATAGTCAACAATGATCGACAGGGCACATCCGGCTATCTGGTTATTCACCTTCACCACTACCTGGCCTTCCGGAAACACATCCAGCAGTTTCTGAATATGATGCTGCTTCCAGTATGCGTCGGGCATGGACTGGTATGCGCTGATCATGGCTTGCTTGAGTTCTTCATAATCCTCCGGGGACAGGTAAGTCAGTTCTATGTTTTGTATGGTCTTTTGCTCCATGGAATAATCGGATTTTATAGTAAATATGTAGCAGTGCCGAACCACCCTCAGCACCGGAATAAAAGGACAACTTCCCGGCAAACATACATCCGCCGGCTATAAACTGGAACGCATATTTTTACCGGTGGTTCAGTAACAACCTGAATAGCCGGATGACCAATCCGGCGGAATACCTGGTAAGACACCGTCCATTAATCTACAGGACCTTCTTCAGCACTTCCAGTGCCTCCATGCTCTTCTGATCTCCCCCAATTTGCAGCAGCAGGAGGATATCGCACCCGATCACAATATTTTCAAATGCCGGAGTTTTTACGGTTTTTTACATCAATGGCCTCGATATCGCCAAACCGGGTATTGGTCTGGAAGAATTGATCCGTTGCTTCCTGTCAATGTCGGCAGGCAGTATATCCCACTTCATTCGGGCAGTGTGGTTATGATTTATCAAAATAGCAGATCAATGATCTGCCACAGATGCCTCAATACTTATTCTGTAAATATCCCCCATGCCATTCAGCACACCGTTCGCCTGCGCTGTAAATTCGGCAACCGTACCAGTCCGGGAAGCGGGAAGAGCCGAACGGTCGCTCGTGAAATAAAAATTCCCCCTCGGGAAATCGACAAAGGGGCAGTAGTCCAGCCGGTCGGAATTGATGTGCTTGCCCATATTCCTGGCCGGTGCCCAGTTGCCGGCAGTATCCTTCCGGCTGAAATACAGATCGCCGCCCCCGAGGTCGTCCGGCCTGCCGTAGGCACTGAAGATCAACAGATCCTCATCCGGACTTACGAAGGCGTTGAATTCGTACACTACTGTATTAATACTTGTATCCAGGGGCTGAGGAGGCAGGTACCGGCCCTTTTGAAAAATACTCCGGAAGATATCTTCCTTGCCCACGGCGTTTACCCGTGTTGCTGTAAAATACAGGTTCCCGTTTTTACTTACGGACGGATAGAATTCATCACCGGCGGTATTGATCACACTATCCAGCGGAACGGGGTCGCCCCAGCCGGCTCCATTTCTTTCCGACACCCAGATGTTATAGTCCTTCCGCTCCGGATTACCATATATGGGGCGGTCCGAGGCAAAAAAAAGTTGTTGTCCATCCGGAGAAAAGAACGGTTCAATATCATTATACAAACCCGAAAAGGGAAGGATCGTTTTTTCACTCCAACCCGTACTGTTTTTCAGTATCCGGACCAGGCACCGGCGGGTTTGCCTGTAATTGCCCAGGGTGTAGATCAACTCGTCGCCCTCCGGCGTTATGGCGATATCCCGCTCGTACAAACCAGTTGAAATAAAGCCTGGGGCAAATAGTTCAACCCCATCAGGTGACTGTGTCAGATCACATCCCGGTATTTTCGGTTGTCCGCAGCCAATCAGCAGCAGCGTCAGACCCAGACTCAAAGAACTGTGTATTTTCATCCTGTCATTTTTCGTGATGCATGTTCCTTTTTGTCCAGCCGGTTTACAAGGACGGCTGCCACCAACAGATTTGGCACCCAGCACAACCACGCCACGATCCGGTACGCCGGGATAAAAGCACCGGCCAGCATAGTCAGAAACGGCAGGTAAAGCCGCAGGGTGACGGCCGCAAAAGTAGCGGCAAAACTGAAGTACATCATACGCTGGTGCGCAGGCAGATTGCCGCTCCGTATATACCGGTAGGCGGCCAGGGTCGTACCGAACCAGATCACACCCAGACTGATAAAGCCGGCTGCGGAGATCAGGCCTCCGGTAGCAAAACCGCCGATATAAATTCCGGCCAGCGCACTGATCAATACAGCTGTTACATAGATCTTTCCAAGCGTACGGTGCAGGCGGATGTTCCAGGCCCGGACCTTTTTACTGAACTGGCTCCAGCCAGTCAGCAGTGCGATCCCGCCAAAAATGATGTGGCAGTAGAAGGCCAGGTTCCAGATCACGTCAGCCAGCAGTTCCCGACTTTTACTGCCGAGCAGTCCGCTACCGCTATCCATGAACAGGTACAGGACCGGGTAAAAGCCGATCAGGATGCTGAGGGATGCAAAAAGAATCCATCCGGTTTTACGGAACATATTCATGCTTTTTTTGCACCTGACAGGTTAAAGATCTTTCAGATTATCTTCCGGATTCCGGTCGATCAGCAGGGAAGCGGGATCTACACCGGCCTTGTCTGGTTTCTCCTCTACGGTGAAGGTAAAGGTATTGTCCCGGTCTGTAATCCGGACCCGCTCCCGGTGCAGTACTTTGCCGTACTTTTTACCGGAAGCCGGACGGGCCAGCGCACCGATCTCGATATAGTCGTTCACCGGCACTTCCGTTTCCTTGCCGAGTTCGTCGGACTTGAGTTTCCGGCATTCGATCTGCACCGTCACCTCCCATTTGCCGCCGTCCAGTTCCTTCATAGAGGCTTCCACACAGCGGTTTTCAAACAGGGTAATTTCCTCAAACAGGTCTTTTACCACGTATTGCAGCGAATCAGGCGTATGCGCATAAAAGGCATCCAGTGCATCCAGGCTTACCGGATAGGGAGGTTCTGCATAGCGATATTTACCCAGGAAGTCGCGCAACGCGGCATTTACCGAGTCTTCCGTGATCATTTCCTTGAGGTAATACATTGCCACGCTGCCCTTATTGTAATGGATATAGTTCTGGCCCTCGCAGCGCGCCAGCGGGAGTTCCTTCAGGCGTTCCTGCCCGCGACCGCGCAGGTAGCGGTCCATTTCGTATTTCAGGAATTTACGCATCTGGTCGCGGCCGTATTCGTGTTCCATGACCATGAGTGCGCTCCATTGGGCAAAGGTTTCCACCAGCATTTCCCCGCCCTGCATCGTTGCGGCGCATTCCTGGTGGCCCCAGTATTGGTGGCCAATCTCGTGTGCAGCCACGTAATACATAAGGTCGATATCGTCGTCCGGGTCTTTAAAATCCTGGATAAACCCGATCGCTTCCGAATACGGCATGGTGCCTGGGAAAGACTGGGCAAACTGGGCAAACCGCGGGAACTCAATGATCCGGCATTGCTTGTGGTAATACGGGCCAAAGTTGGTGGTAAAGTATTTCAGCGACTGCTCCATCGCATACAGCATGCGCTCGACGTTGTAGTCGTGGTCCTTGTGGTAATACACCTCCAGTTTGACACCGTTCCACTCCCGGCGGGCCACCTCGAAGCGGGCGCTCAGGAAAGAATAGAAGTTGAAGGAGGCATGATCCAGTTTATAGCGGAAACACCGCCGGCCATTCTCTTCCCATTCGCGGACCAGCGAGCCCGGGCCAATAGCGATCTGGTCAGGTGCCGTGCGGATCACGGTTTCGACGTTTACCCAATCGCTGTTGATGCCAATGTAGGCGTCGCGGCGATGGAGCGTGTCAGTGCGGTCCAGTTTCGGTCGGCGACTCTTTTCCGGCAGGTCATATTTTTTCCGGGTGTTTTTATCGGTCAGTTCACCGCTTTCCTGGTAGCCGAAAACCGGCATTACATCAGTATTATCGAAAAAAGTACCGTTTTGAACAACCCGGCTCCATTTTAGCTCATTGGAAAAGCCCTTGGGTTCAAAGTGGGTGGAAAATTCCAGCAACACCGAATCTCCCGGCGCCAGTGCGGGTTCAAAGCGGTACATCCGCCAGTACATGGCAGAGTCGTTGTGAAAAAGAGCCAGGTTTGGAGCACGGAGGCTGAAGTCGCCGTTGCGGGGTACATTGACGAACAGCGTATCGATCGGTTTATCGTAAATGTTGCGGGCATAAAACTTGCCGTCTACATGCAAGGTGCGCGTTTCGGGATACAGGTCGATATCGTATTTGACATCATACACCCGCGGCTGCACCCGGTTTTTATACTGTTTATATCGGTTCTCAAATTCCGCCGTCATTTTCTCCTGCTTCTGCCCGGTCACGTATGGGTTGAGAACCTGGGTATTGAAATAGGTCCAGCCGGCAGTGCCCAGCCAGATCGCCAGCAGGGCAAGGCCAAATCTGCTGTATCCAGGCCACTCCAGGCGGGCGAGTTTCAGGCGTTTTTTCCAGTAGAATTCCTTTCCACGTGGCCAGAAAAGGATAGCCACCAGGGCCAGCAGGCCACTGAACAGCAGCCAGTAAGCATTAAACCAAGTCAGGCCTTTGACAAAAGGCTCGTATCCATAAAAGTCCGAAAGGGTGTAACCGGGTCTGCCGCCAAACACAACCATATTGCTTTCGATATCGAGGGCGCCCCAGGCAAAGCTATTCACTACGATCAGGACAATGACAATAAAAAAGCCCAGGAACATATTTGGCAAAAAAGCCTGCAGCAGGAAGCTCAGGGCCAGCAAAAAGGCAAAGCCCAGAATGTCTATTATGAGTAGTTCGCGCAGATAGATCCAGAGCTCGTGCCGGTGAAAATCCATCGTCCACTGTGCAAATACTGCAGCACTGATCGCCACCACTTGCAAAGCAAATAAAACCCCGAGTACGGCAAAGAATTTCCCTACCCAGGCCGTCCAGTTCCGGGTCGGCAGCGCATCCACGATCTCGTTCATCTGGGCGTTGCGTTCTTTCCAGATCACAGCGCCACTGAAATAGACCAGGATGATAATGATAAACAGATAAAACGATCCACGGATGGTATCGACCATCTCATAACTCACCGGCAACTGATGGGTACCGTAGGACTCATTGGCGTCAAACAACTGGGGGACTGTATTGAGCAGCCCCAGAAGGGTGAGGAGGATAAAGGCCGTGCTGCGGATCATACTCAGCCACTCGGTCTTGAACTGGCTCCACAACTGGCGCAAAGTTGTACCCGGACCAATTGCAGGCGCCACTTTTGGCAGCGCCCCCAGTGCGCGGATATCAGCGGTATCTTCAACTGTCTCAGCTTTGCGTTTGCGCCTGGTCTGTTTACGTTCACTGAAATGAAAGGTCTGATAGCCGATGTACAAAATGACCATACCGACTGTTACCCAAATAGCCCGGTTGAGCAACAGGATCCCAGTGAGCGTCGCAGCCAGCGTGTTTTTATCATCAACTGTCCAATATTTAGTCGCTATACGAAAAGTGCCCAGAGCGAAGGGGTCCAGAAGCGCTGCCATCTGCTCATTTTCAATATCCTGCATCAGATTCCCAGCCACAATATAACCGACTAACAGGGCCGCCGCCGCTACAAACGAATACAGGGTGGAGCGGGTGTTGATCGCTACGGCGTATAAGACACCCCCAATGAACAAGGTATTGGGAATGGCAAACACCAGTATTCCCATCAGGTGGCCGTTGAGTTCAAACGGCCCGAAGCGTTCCGCATCGATCCAGTCAAATATTCCGTTGAGGCCCATACCAGCCCACATGCCCAGGCTCACACCCACCATGGGGATCAGCGCTATCAGCAGCGCGCCCCAAAAATGACCGAAGTAATACCCGGCCTTGCTGACGGGCTTGGAAAAAATGATCTGACTGGTCTGGCGTTCAAAATCGCGGATGCCTGCACTGTTGAGAAAAGCAGTGGTAAGCAGCAGGCAAAGGACGGAAAAGGTCGCATACCACGTCTGCGCCACAAACGGCGCATTTTTCCACACATTACCAAAACTGCCGCCAATAGATATTTGGTCGGAGATCGTGCCGAAAAAACACAGCAACCCGATAATAAACATAAAGATCCAGGGCATTGGGGAGCGCAACCAGGACCGTATTTCGAAAGTAAAGAATGTCTTGAACATAAGGTTGGATGGTTGGAGGGCTTGATGGTTGGATGGCTTTTGAAAGGCAAAATGTAAAATTCAAAATGTAAAATATAAAAAGTGCTGTCCGGGTCCCGGGCCTGGGTGGCGTTAACGCTATAAAGGCACCGTATGACGGGAACAACCTTTTGATTTTTACATTTTAAATTTTTCCTTTTACATTCAGGCTACTCCGTTGATCTTGGAAAAGAAGACTTCTTCCAGGCCGGCATTGGCAGCGGCGAATCCGTCGCCGGGATCGCTGTCGCTAAAAACAGAAATGATCGGCTTGCCGGCCACCAGGCGGCTGGAGATCAGGCGGTCGCCAAAACGGCCGGTATAGTCGCCGATCTCCGCTTTGGTGATTACTTTATTCCACACCTTGCCCGACAGCGCCTGCAGGGAAGCCTCCGGTGTACCGGCGTACAGCACCTGTCCGCCATGAATGATCGCCATGTTGGAGCAGAGCTCTTTTACATCCTCTACGATGTGGGTGCTGAGGATCACGATCACATTCTCCCCGATCTCCGAGAGCAGGTTGTAGAAGCGGTTACGCTCGCCGGGGTCGAGGCCGGCTGTGGGCTCGTCTACAATAATAAGTTTAGGGTCGCCCAACAGAGCCTGTGCGATGCCAAAGCGCTGACGCATACCGCCGGAATACGACGACACCGATTTTTTGCGGTGCTCCCAGAGGTTGACGCGCTGGAGCAGGGCATCGACCACTTCCTTTTGCCGGTTGCCCGGAATGCCTTTCAATACAGCCAGGTGTTTCAGCATTTCCTGGGCGCTGATGCGGGGGTATACACCGAATTCCTGCGGCAGATAGCCCAATACACGGCGTACGGCGTCCTTGTCTTTCAGCACGTCGATATCGCCCAGGGTAGCCGTGCCGGAGTCGGCATCCTGTAGGGTGGCGATGGTGCGCATTAGCGTGCTTTTACCGGCGCCGTTGGGGCCCAGCAGGCCATACATGCCGGTAGGGATTTCCAACGATACATCCCGGAGCGCCTGCACGCCGTTGGGGTATGTTTTGTTTAGATTCTGGATGGTTAGTTGCATAGGTATAGGTGATGTTCAGGTTGATGTTCAGATGGTTAGAGCAATGGCGAATATGATAAATAAAGAGGGGATTAGGGTACAACAAATCGAAAAAGGCTTCAAATCCAAAGACGAACAGGTTATATTTACTGGCATGAAACCGGTATTGCACTTTGTAGCTACCCTCTTTTTATATGCCGCTTTCGACCTGGTGTACATCAACCTGGTCGCTAAAAATTTCATCCACAGGCAGGTGGGCTGGTTGCTTGCCCCAAAGCCCGATATGGGTGCTGCGGCACTGTTTTACCTGGTCTTCACCGGAGGGCTCCTGTACTTCTGTGTCTGGCCGGCAACCTCTGGCTCCAGGGCATTCTTCAATGGCGCTTTTTTCGGTCTGGTCACCTATGCCACCTATGAGCTGGTAAACAAAGCCCTGCTCGATCGCTGGCCCTGGTCATTGGTGTTGGCCGACTTGGCCTGGGGCGTGGTAGCCGGTGCAGCGGTATGTTGGGCAAGCTGGAAGGTGGGGCAGTGGTTGGGATGACCTTCTGGTTAATGCAAGGGCGGATACCCCCCCTACGATCTTTATTCACCTGGCTGTTTGGAGGCCGCTTTAAACACCAGCCCAAACGCCCTATACACCGCCAGATGTAGAATATTTCCATGATCCTCCTTTTCCAGGAAGTCGTAATACAGCGAGGTATGCTCCCGGTCCAGTGCCTGTAATTTGTCATAGAGCTCCCGGGCTGTGCGCCGCATCACCGGGCCTTCTTCCCCGCCGACACCGATGTAGACCGATTTTTCACCCGGGTAGGGCACCGGAGCTACTTTCAGCAAGGACTCTTCATCCCACCACAGGCTGGGACTCACAATAATGTAGTTGTCAAACAGGTCCGCCTTTTTAAACAAGATCTCCGTGGCCAATAGCCCGCCGAGCGACTGCCCGATCAGGGTACGCACAACACCGGTTTTGTAGTTTTCGCGGACAAATGGCTGCACCTCCTGTTCGATAAAATTGATGAACGCTTCCGAGCCGCCGGCTGCAGGAACAGCCTCCAGGTACTCTTTTTTATCCGTCGGAAAGGTAAAATCCCGCTGCCGGTTCACATTGGCAATGCCGACCACGATAGAGGCCGGCACCATATTAATCCAGGAAAAAGAACCAAACTGCACCAGCCCGGCAATATGAAGCATATCTTCATCCATAGAACCGTCGAGCAGGTAGATCACCGGGTATACGGTGGCTGAATCCGGAGAATAGCCATTAGGCAGGTAAATGTTCAGGACCCGGTCTTCATCAAGCACTTCGGAATGAAAGGACACCGTCTCTCCGATGGTCAGGCTTTTTCGTTCCGCCGGCCGGACTGCCTGTTGTGCCGATACCTGAAAGCCCAGCAGCAGCAAGACGGCCGCTGCAAGTGTTTGTCCGATTTGATAGTGCATAATGAAAGGTTGGGTTATCGTGTATCCGGATCCCGGACTGGCTTACTATAGTGCTTTCAGATATAAATAATCGTTTCGCCCGATCGTAAATAAATAAGCCAGAACAGCCAGCGGCACCAGACTCAACATCAATACATAGTTCCGCATGGGGCTTTCCAGGAAAGAATAGGCGATCATGCTGACAAAGACAAAAACGAACAACCAATTGTTGTACCTGAATCCGGAGGTTTCCACCCGGCGTGTATCCCCCTCCGCTAAATGGAAACGAAGGGTCCGGCTGCCACACCAGTCCAGTGTCGTTTTCAATTCGTGATCGCCGGGCGCAAGGTCAAATTCTTTTGTTTCGCCGTCTCCGATCGTTCCGATCTTATCGCCGTCGAGGTATATCGAGTATTTGCGGATCCGGTTAACAAATTCGGATTTACGGGTGATGATCAGTTTTGCCATTTTAATAGTTTTTGGTTGTAGATACCAGGAAAACTTCCCGCCTATTCAGGTAATGCGCACAACTACTTTCCCCTGGTGTTTCCCTTCGCCAAAATACTGCAGCAATTCCGGCATCCGGTCAAAAGCATACGGGCCATCTATGGCGGGCTTTATTTTGCCTGCTTCGTACAGTGCGATAATTTGCGCCAGGCCCTTGTTAGGCTTGAGCGCCAGGATACGAAGCTGTTTTTTTGTTAAACGCGCCACCAACGGACCCAGTAAAAATAGTTGGAGCAAGCGACGGATGGCCCCCCCTACTGTCACATACGCGCCGCCGGGTTTCAACGCCCGGGCATAGGCAAATACAGAGCGGGTAGTTTTGGCGTCGAGGATCAGGTCATATTGCCGGCCGGTGCGGGTGAAATCCGTTTTCCGGTAGTCGATCACATGATCAAAGCCCATATCCTGCATCATTTGAAGTTTTGCACCGGTATCGACACCCGTCACCTGGGCATCATACAGTTTTGCCAGTTGCAGTCCAAGGGTTCCGACACCCCCGCCGGCGCCGTTGATCAGTATATCCTGCCCCTTTTGGATCTGCCCCAGATCGATCAGTCCCTGGTATGCCAGCAAAGATGCATGCGGGATAGTGGCCGCCTCATCATGGGGCATCCCGGCAGGTTTTAGCGCCAGGGCTTTTTCATGGATGCAAACATACTCCGCATAGGTGCCAAAACCATATTCCGAAATATCGCCAAACACGGCATCGCCGACCTCGAAGGTCCGGGCGTTTTCACCGAGCGCTTCCACTGTGCCGGACAGTTCCATGCCGGGGATATTGATCTTTGGCTTTAACACGCCGTACATCAGGCGATACAAGTATGGTTTTCCACGCACCATACTCCAGTCATAATCGTTCACGGCCGTAGCGTGGATCTTCACCAACACTTCCTGTTCCCCGGGAACAGGTTTGGACAGGTCTTGAAGTTGAAGTACTTCGGGCGATCCATATGTGGTAAAAACAAAGGCTTTCATAACGTAGCCCAATATCGCAATTCCGGGATTGAGCAGTTTTTTTTAAAGGATAAAACGCCGGAAAAACTCGGCCGGAGACATCATAACCGGAAGCCATGGCGATCAGAGTCCACCATGCTTGGCCCAGGAGATCCCGAACAGGCCGGCCTGTATCCAAATGACAGTCATACAAACCGGATTCCTACCGCACATTACTTAGAGTTTGTTTGGGAATTTGAATTTGGGCTACAAACGGCAAATTTTATTTCATTCTTC